>NVRK02000033.1 GCA_002400845.2 Hyphomicrobiales bacterium | reverse complement strand
GGACTGAAAATAGAAGAAGTGATGGGGTATGTTAAATGGTTCATCCTAGCGATGTTTATAACTTTAATCTTAGTCAGTTTTATGCCCATTACTGCTCTTTGGCTTGGTGGCCATTAAAGATACGAGTAATTGAATCTGGGCGTATGTCTTTAAAGGCTTGATACAGTCGTTTACGCGAATAGTTAGGTGTATGCTGTTTGAAAAACTTCAAAACATTATCAATTCAATTTGTCATTAAAAGCCATATTACTATCAAGGCTAAACTCTAAACAAAAAAGCTTTGTTTTTAGTCGGGGGAGACAGGCGGTATCGGTCTCCCGCTAGCAATAATCCCCCCGACGACGAAATTTTCATATTGGGGTAAAGATCAGAAGAATCTGTAAGCGCGGACAATTGGCAATTGCATTCTCGTTTGCTTCTTATTTTACTTAGCAGGGTGTCTACAAATCTAGGGGTATTCATACCGAACATTCGCCAATGGCCGCAGAAGATACAATGGCATTAATGCAAGCAGCCTCTAGCTATCAAGTTTCAACAATTGTTAGACCAACTTGCAATAATGCGGCAGAAATTAAAAAACTACTTGATTACGGCACGTAAAATTTGCTGATCCCATATGTTCAATATGTTCAATATGTTCAATATGCACATGAAGTACAAGCGGCGGTTGCGGCTGTCACTTATCCACCTAAATGTATTCTTGGTGTTTCTGGTATAACCAGAGCAAGTAGATATGCCAGCATTGCGGGTTACGCAAAACATGCCCATGAGGAGATTTGTCTGCTGGTACAGGTTGAAACATTAGAGGTGCTTGAGCAGATTGAAAACATAGCAGCCGTTGATGGTGTCGATGGTATTTTTATTGGACTTGCGGAGCTTGCCGCTTCTATGGGGTATGGCTGGAGAGCCATCACATCCCAAGGTAAAAGAAGCGATATTAGGTGCTCTGCAAAGAATTAAAGCCTGCGGACAGACATCGCGAATTCTATCTCTCAATCAATCATTTTTAAGAGAGGCAGCTAAAACAGATGTTCAATTTATTGTTGTTGATGTGGACGCTGTTCTATTAAAGAATAACGCAGTTTCAAGATTATCCGAATGGAAAAAATAAGTTTAAAGCCACTTGCACCAAATGGTGTCTTGCGTGTGGGAATAAATTTGGGGAACATGCTTTAGTTCAGTTCAAGGATGAAAAGTTTTATGGCAAGGTCCCAGATTTAGCTCGAAATATGCTGATGAAATAGGCGCTCAAATACAGTTTATCTCTTATGCCAGTGCGCGTGAGTTGGTAGAAAATGTTGGTAATGTTTTGGGTATTGGTTTCTTGGAAATACGCCATCTAGGAGCGCTACTATTGCCTTTACTGATCCGTATTTAACAATTGAAGCAAGCCTAGCTGTGCGTACTAATATTGCTTCAAATAGATGGCAGGACTTTAACAAAACAGGCTCTTTTATTTTTGGGGTCAAAGGTGCTGCTTATGAGAAATTTCTACGCTTAAAATTTGATAAATCGGATATTCAATTTGAGGATAATACTGATGCCGCAATGGCGCGTTTTCTTATCGGAGAGGGCGATGCAATTGTGGGTGTTCGAGAAAGTTTACTAGCCGGTATTAGTGAACAGTCGAGTGATGAATTAAGTGTCTAGATTGAACCATTTGGTGAAATTGCACAATGTATTTGGTGTTTCTATGGTTAACTAAAATTTAGTTCCTACACTCAATTGCTTCCTAGCCAGTAGATAAGCGTCGAAGTTTAAATGATATTTGGACTTTCCGTGGTTTAATTCCGTGGCTTTAAATGGACTATTAGCCATCAATTGGAAGTATCATGCGCTGCTCGACAAGCAATTGCGTAGAAAACACTGAGAGTGGTGAAGAATTATACTTAAGAATTTAGACAAGAGGCAGTTTGCATTATTTTAACAAGTTGATTGCCAATAAGGTAAGTAGCCGCCAATTTATGTGTTCGGTTTTAGACACTAGTGAAATTGAATTAACGTCAAACCTGCCACATATTTATGAGCGTACTAGCAGCTTTTAATTTTATAAAATGATTTCGAGCAATCTTGATTATGGAATTATTAATTCAGGTTTTATGAGTTTTAAAATTGGTTCGCCTGAATTATTTTCAATGCAATCATAAGCTTCTTTTACCAATTTGTTAGCGCGTTGGCGTATCATGTGAACTGGAAAACGCAACAAAATCCCAAATGGGTCATAATCAAAACAGCCTATTGTGCATTTGGTGACTTCTTCTTCTGGAAGCTGTGAGAAAAATTTAAGCGCACCTTCAAAGCAATCAATTGAGTTGATCAAAAGTATTGAAGGCAAACCACCTCGTTGCGCATAAAGTTTATTTAATTCCTTGCCCGCTCGGTCCCTATCGTAACCACAAGCATTGATATGCGATTGCGTAAAGCCAATTCCTGCATTGTTTAATGTGTCAACAAAGCCATCAATTCGTCGCGACGAAGCAGGCAGTGTTGCGTCTCCTCCAAGAAAATAAACTTGGTTAGATAATTCTTGGTTAGACTTTGGTGAAAATGAAATTAAGTGATTTGTTAATTCTGCAGCGCCAAAATAATTATCAGTAACAATTGATGGGGCAAGTTCACATGGTTGGTCTACAAAAACATGTGGTAACTCTGCACTTTTGCAAAGTTTGCTCAATGCAATAGGGTTGGTTGCGCCCACAATGAAGAGTGCATCAATTGCATATGAAATAAAGTTGCTGACAACTTCTAGTTCTTCTTCTTCGTTTCTGCGCGTACTAATAATGGCTGGGCAATTTCCGCGTTGGCGAACTTCACCAGCAAAAGATTGGCTTAAGTCTGAGAAGAATCTATTATTGTGTTCTGGTAAAATCATACCCACAAGTCCAGATTTTGCTTTACGCAAACCTTGAGCTTGACGGTTGATGGTGAAGTCCATTTGCACGGCAATTTCTTGGATTCTCTCAGCTGTTTTTTTACTAATTCTACGTTTTTTCCAAGAACCATCTAGCGCGGAACTGACGGTCGATGCAGAAGCTCCAGCACGTTGCGCAATGTCATAGATTGTAATTTTTTGTATCTTCACCAAACAACCAATCAAAAATAAAATTTTCTATGTTGACAATAATAACTGTTTTGTTGTTATATAGCAATATCGATTGTGCAAATACTGTTGATGTAACCTTTCTATTAAATTAGCAAGAGAACTCCATCGGTTGTTTGATTTCTAAATTTGCACAATCGATTTTGCAAATTAAATATAAATTACTTTCTTGGGAGGAAATTATGAAATTGAAGTTTATTAAATCTGGGTTACTGGCACTTGCATTATCAACGAGTGTTATGACCATGGCTCATGCTGCTAATAAAACGATGGGCGTTGTCGTCAAAATTGGCGGTATACCTTGGTTTAACGCAATGGAAGAAGGCATTAAGGCCCGCGCTGCCGAAGTGGGTATGGATGCAGAAATGATTGGGCCGACATCAGCGGATCCCGCATTGCAAGTAAGAGCAATCGAAGACTTGATCGCTAAAGGCGTTGATGTGATCGGTGTTGTTCCAAATGATGAAACTGCACTAGAGCCTGTTTTGAAAAAAGCGAGAGCAGCAGGCATTAAAGTAGTTGCGCATGAAGGTCCGGGCATTACCAATGTTGACTGGAATTTTGAGATGGCATCTGCTGACGGTTTTGGCGAAGCGCATGCAAAACTGCTTGCCGAAAAAATTGGTTCTGGCGGCGGCGAATATGCTGTATTTGTTGGTTCTTTAACCGTACCATTGCATAACGCATGGGCAGATGCTGCAATAGCATGGTTGGGTAAAAACCACCCAGAAATCAAACTTGTTGGCGAGCGCTATGGCGTTGCTGAAAACGTAGATGATAGCCGCACAACTGCTCTTGATCTAATTGCAGCCCATCCAAACCTAAAAGGCTTCTTGGCATTTGGTAGTCAGGGCCCAATTGGTGCGGGACGTGCAGTTGAAGAACGTCGCAAAACTGGGAAGATTCATGTGCTTGGCCCATTCTCTCCTGGTCAAGGTCAAAAACTTCTAAAAAGTGGTGTCATTACCGGTGGTTACATGTGGAACCCAGCAGAAGCTGGCCGCGTTTTTGTAACGATAGGTAAAATGCTTATTGATGGGGTTGAAATTAAAGAAGGCACAGACATACCAGGTCTAGGTGTTGTTAGTCCCGATCTAGCAACACACAACATCATCACAAATAACTTGCTTGAAATTAACACAAGCACTGTTGATGGTTTGGCCGCTAAAGGTCTGTAATATTAATAAAGTAGATGCCTGCTTATTTAAGTGGGCATCTATTTATTCAATCACTTTTTGAAAGAGTTAAGTAATGACTAGTCCTTCTAACGAGGGTGCTGTAGCGCTTCGTTTAAAGAACGTCACCAAAATATTTGGCGGCGTAACAGCTCTAGATGCTGTTAATTTTGATGTTAAAGCTGGCGAGGTTCATTGTTTAGCTGGTGAAAATGGTTGCGGAAAAAGTACGTTAATCAAAATCGTCACGGGTGTTTACACGCCTGAAGAAGGCGCGGAAATTGAAATTTTTGGCGAACTGCAAAACAACATTACACCCACACATGCGCGTTCCTTAGGCATTGCAGTCATATGGCAAGACCTTTCATTATTTCCACATATGAGTGTTGCTGAAAATATTTGTTTCGATGAAATGGTAGGACATACGCCCAAATTCGTAACAACTACTTCTATGAACACTAAAGCAGCTGAGGTGCTCGCGCGTTTAGGTGTGTCTTTAGACTTGGACCAAAGATTAAATACTTTACTCATTGCTCAACGCCAAATTGTGGCAATTGCACGCTCGCTAATGGGCGAAACAAAATTGATATTTATGGATGAACCTACTGCTTCGTTGACGCAGACAGAAACGGATAAATTACTCGAAATTGTTCGTAACTTATCATCACAAGGCGTTGCAATTGTCTTCGTTAGTCACCGTTTAGCAGAAGTGCTTGATATCTCCTCGCGAGTTACTGTCGTACGCGATGGGAAATTGGTAGGCGTGTATTCCACCAAAGGTATGACACAGGCTCACCTTGGTGAGTTGATGACAGGAACAAAATTGGAAAATCAAGTCGTGCGAGCAACCGACCACACTGCTTCTCGTCCAGTATTAGAAATTGATGGCCTTTCTCATTATGGAGAATTTGAAGACGTTTCTTTTAAAATTCATGCCGGTGAGGTTGTTGGTTTAACTGGCCTTATTGGAGCAGGGCGCACAGAATTAGCACATGCCATTATAGGAATGACAAAACTTGATAAGGGAACGATAAAACTGGATGGTAACGTCACCAATTTTAAGTCTATCCGCGATGCAATAAAATTGGGTGTTGCCTATGTTTCTGAAGACAGATTGTCATTGGGGCTTATTCAGCCACAATCTATAGCTGATAACACAAGTATTTCTGTACTCGATAAAATATTAAACAAACTTGGGTTGTTTTCGACATTCAAAAAAGATGCACTTGTCGATAAATGGATCAAAGACCTTGCCGTAAAAATTGGTCAACCAGAAGATCCTGTTTCCACCCTTTCTGGCGGAAACCAACAGCGCGTTGTTTTATCTAAGTGGCTAGCAACTGAACCAAAATTATTAATTTTAGATAGCCCAACTGTGGGCGTAGATGTGGGGGCACGTGCTGGTATTTTTAAAATTGTTAGAGAGCTGGCGAACCAAGGGTTAGCAATTCTTTTGATCTCCGATGAGGTGAGTGAGGTGCTGTTTAACAGTGATAGAATCTTGCACATGGAAAGCGGAAGAATAATAAATCAATACAATCCAAATGAAGTAACAATCGACAATTTGGAGAAACAAATCTATGCGTAATTATTTACGTGCTCACCCCACAGAATCGCGCCTTTTAGCAGTCTTTATTTTGTTGATAATCGGCTTATCTATTTTTTCAGAACATTTTTTAACCTTTGGAAACATTACCTCACTTTTAAATAACAATGCCGTAAACGTGATTTGGGCAGTAGGCTTATTGGTTGTCTTAATTGCGGGTGGCATTGACATTTCTTTTGCAGTCGCAGCTTCGGTTGTTCAATATGCTGCGGTATATTGTTTTGAGTTTTTGGGTGGTGGCAATTGGTTCATTGGGTTTATTGTTTGTGGTGCTTTGGGCATTGGCTTGGGCCTTATTAATGCTGCACTTATTCACAGTTTCCGCATAATTTCTATCGTTATAACAATTGCTACATTCAATGCATTTTTCGGCCTTTTAATGTTCTTCACCAAAGGTCGGTTCATCTACAATCTACCAGAGTGGTGGGATGCTAGAATATTCATTTTTGAAAAAGAATTAGCATCAGGTAACTGGGTTGAACTTAACTTGTCAGTTGGCGTCATGATTGCATGCGTCATTGCAACATGGATATTAATTCAACGTACTAATATTGGTCGCCAACTTTATGCTTTTGGCGACAACCCAGAAGGCGCGCGCAGAGCTGGGGTAAAAGTTGCCCTCATGCAAGCAATCGCATTTGGGTGGATGGGACTAATGGCTGGTAT
Source organism: Hyphomicrobiales bacterium (assembly GCA_002400845.2). Taxonomy (GTDB): domain Bacteria; phylum Pseudomonadota; class Alphaproteobacteria; order Rhizobiales; family Rhizobiaceae; genus Salaquimonas. The sequence continues at coordinate 3,082 of NVRK02000033.1, read as the reverse complement.
TGGCGGCCTTATGCAAGTTAACATCGTTAAAGAGGTCGTTCCAAATGCACTATATGGAAGAGAGCTAGATGTACTTGCAGCGGTTGTATTAGGCGGCGCCAGACTTGGCGGTGGTAAAGGGTCTGTCTTTGGTTGTATTTTGGGCGTTATGTTTGTCGCAGTCACCCAAAATGGTTTGAACCTACTTGGTGTTTCACCATATGCATTCCAAATGATTATCGGTGCCATCATTTTAATTGCAATATCCACCTCAAATATGTCGTTCAACTTCCTTTCATTTAACAAAGTAAAGGCGCTGAAATGATATCGTTGGCTAAAAGTTTCAACAAAATTTTTGGGAATGAAACATTACCATTAATTGGCTTTTTATTTTTCATTGTAGCAGTGTTTGCAATTGCTACCCCTAAGTTTTTATCAGCAGCAAATTTTGGTTCTATTGCATTCCAATTACCCGTATTGGGCCTACTAACATTGGCAATGTTAGTACCAATTTTATCGGGTGGTCTTAATCTTGCAATTATCTTCACTGCCAATTTATCAGGCTTGGCATTTGCTTGGACTTTAATCCAATTTGGTGGTCCAGATGCTGGCTGGGTTGCATTCGCGCTAGGCTTCATGTTTGCTTTGGTTGTTGGTGCTCTTTCAGGTTTAGTTATGGGATTTGTCGTTGCCTATATAGGGGCACACCCAATTCTTGTTTCACTTGCAATGATGATATTTTTACGTGGCCTTGGTGAATTTTTAACCCGTGGTAGCGATATTTCAGGTTTCCCAGAATATATGAATTACATAGGTCATGGTAGTTTTTTAGGCATACCTATTCCGCTTATTATTTTCATAATTGTAGCAATTATTTGTCACATAATGCTGAAGAAAACAAAACATGGTTTTTCAGTTTATATGCTTGGCTCAAATATTGAAGCAGCTGAATATTCGGGTTTGCACACCAAAAGAACGCTTACCCTACTTTACACAATATCAGGCGTAATTTGCGCAATTGCTGGCGTGTTAATGGCAGCGCGATTTAACTCTGTACGCGTTGGCCATGGCGAAGCGTTGCTGTTGGTAACAGTACTAGCGTGTTTCTTGGGAGGCGTTGACCCATTTGGAGGATTTGGCCGTGTTTTACCAGTGGTGATAGCGCTCGTAATTCTACAGGTTTTGTCATCTGGTCTCAATTTGCTTGGAGCAAATCAACATTTGTCTACAGCAGTGTGGGGATTGTTTTTAATCGGTGTAATGGCCCTGCGATGGATTGCGGGCAATTTACCAAAATTTATAAAATGGAAGGAATAAACATGGAAGGCTTTGGTGTACACACGAGTATGTGGACAATGAATTGGGACGAAGAGGGCGCTGAGAGAGCAGTAGCTGGCGCGTGTGAATATGATGTAGACTTTATTGAAATACCGATGCTGGTTCCAGATGCTATAAATGCAGAACATACACGCGCATTATTGGAAAAGAACAATCTAAGAGCAATGTGTTCGCTAGGTCTTCCTGAGGCTTATTGGGCATCAGTTCATCCCGAAAAAGCTATTGATTATCTAAAAATTGCATTAGATAAAACCAAAGCGACAGGGGCCGAAGGACTTTCTGGAGTAACATTTGGTGGCATTGGCGAACGTACAGGTCATCCGCCCACTGAAAAAGAACTTGATAATGTTGCCAAGACTTTAGGCGCTAGCGCTAAATACGCGAAAGAAATAGGGCTTTTATTCGGTATTGAACCCGTCAATCGCTATGAAAACCACATCATAAACACAGGCTGGCAAGCCGTTGATATGATTGAGCGTGTAGGGGCAGACAATCTGTTCATCCACTTAGATACGTATCACATGAATATTGAGGAAAAGGGCGCTGCAAATGGTATTTTAGATGCGCGTGACCACCTAAAATATATTCATCTGTCAGAAAGTGACCGTGGGACCCCTGGCGAAGGATGCTGTGATTGGGATGAAATTTTCGCAACTCTTTCAGCGATAGGCTTTAAAGGCGGCCTTGCAATGGAAAGCTTTATAAACATGCCTCCTGAGATAGGTTATGGACTTTCTATATGGCGACCAGTGGCAGAAGACCATGTAGAGGTCATGTCAAAAGGTCTGCCGTTTTTAAAAAATAAAGCTAAACAATATAAGCTTATATAAAGCAGATGATGAACAGACAAATTGAGTATGGAGACCTGTTAAAGCTTCTCCATGCTTTACCAAAAAAGACACGTAGCATTGTCGCTATTGCTGGCGCGCCAGGCTCTGGAAAATCTACAATTGCAGAAAAATTATTTTCAGATTTAACAAGGCACGAAAAAAATCGTGCTGAAATTTTACCCATGGACGGCTATCATTTAGATGATGGTTTATTAGAAGATCGGGGAACTTTAAAACGCAAAGGTTCGCCTAACACTTTCGATGTCGATGGCTTGCACCATATGCTTAAGAGAATTAAGTGTGCAGATGAACATGAAGTCATTGTGCCTACATTTGATCGTTCATTAGAGATTTCCCGAGCAGGTGCACGGCACATTTCTGCTGATACAGAAATCATTTTAGTTGAAGGGAACTACCTTTTATCAAATGAAGAACCTTGGCATAAGCTTCGATCAAATTATGATTTAACGATTATGATAAATGTAAGTGAAAAAATTTTAAAAGAAAGGCTTTCTCAGCGATGGCTTTCGTATGATTACACTGAAGATGTGATTAGTCAAAAATTAGAACTTAACGACTTGCCAAATGGACGTTATGTATATGAAAAGAGTGAGGACGTAGATTACATCTACAGCAATGAATAAATAAAAAATCTAAGAGTAAATACCCCAATTTTATGGAGTGCTATCACCCTTACCATTACACAACTAACGGTCTCTTTGCTATCGTACTTAAAAAGCATGCGTTCTTATAATATCTGGGGCAGTGATGTTTAATTTTAGCTGAGCTAAATTTTTTGTATTCGTTTATATTAAGCTGCATTTTTGGGTTGTGACGGCATCGTACTGCGAGTGTTTCGATTTACCAATGATTGGTTCCATCAAACCCTAAACACAAAAACTGCTTTGTTTTCAGTCGGGGGAGACAGGCGGTAG
>NVRK02000032.1 GCA_002400845.2 Hyphomicrobiales bacterium | reverse complement strand
TGGCGCGCGAACGCTTTGTTATGTCACTGCCGCAGCTATTGTAAAATCCGTTGATCTTTTGCCCGAGCCGCCAAAACTTTGGATCATCTGCGGTGGCGGACGCAAACACCCGTCCATTATGGAAGACCTGAAAACACTCACCTCCTACCAACGCGGAGAAGTGATTAGCGCAGAAGAAGTGGTTTTAGACGGCGACCCATTAAATGGAGACTCTATGGAAGCCGAAGCGTGGGCCTATCTCGCAATCCGTTCAGCCAAAAACCTGCCGCTAACATTCCCAATGACAACAGGGTGTGAAAAGGCGGTGAGTGGTGGGGTGATGGTTGGTCCTAAGCTCTAACTTACGTGAATGAATACTGAGGTGAAAAACAATAGAATATTTATTTTTCTCTTTAATTGAATTTTTGTTCGTGTTATGTTCCGTTGAGTTAATTTGTATAAAAGGGAAGTTAAATGATTAAAGGAAGTTGTCTATGCGGCAAGGTGAAATTTGAAATTTCTGGAACGCCATCCTCATTGAGTTACTGTCATTGTTCAAGGTGTCGCAAAGCAGCGGGTGTGTTTTCTGCCGTGTTGATTGGAAATGCCGATGATCTTCAAGTTACAGCTGGGCAGGAGCAAATCGCAAAAGTTCCGTCTACTGCCAAATCTAAGTTAGAGCGATGTTTTTGCAATGAATGCGGCACTTCTCTTGGTGACATGGCGACAGGTGATATATATGTGATCGCGGCTTCTGCCTTGGACGACGATCCTGGAATAAAACCTACGGTTCATATTCATACAGGGTCAAAACCTGACTGGTATCAGATTGATGATAATTTGAAAAAGTTTGAAGGCGACTACATTCCCGAAAAATAAAGCAGTTAAAGTCTATTACTTTTTTGGCGAGTAAAGGGGCGCGATGATAAACTGTGGAGTAGTAATCTTGACTTGAAATATTATTTTAAGTTCCCAAATAGGTTTTGTTGTAAGAAGAGATACATGCCACAATTTTGGGTAATGATGCGTGTAAAAGAAAAGGTCAAGCTGGTTATGTTTGGACTAATTGGCGCTGTGTTGGTTTATTTTTATATCTCGCTAAAGGATAATGGGCCCGTCATAATGCAATCTGATGTAAGGGGAAGTGTCCATTCTATTCAAGCGACCTCGCCATTGTCAGGTGCCACATCTGCTTACGGTATAAATGTTAAATTGGCTGACGGACGCATTGTCGCCGTTGAAGTACCAACACGCGTTAGCGTTAGCGTTAGTAATGTCATCGAGTTAACCGAAGAAAATACATACAAACGGCACTTCGACATTTGTGACAAAATAATGGAAGCCGAAGCGTGGGCCTATCTCGCAATTCGCTCTATTAAAAAGCTGCCGCTTACATACCCTATGACAACGGGGTGTGAAAAGACGGTGAGTGGTGGGGTGATTGTTGAAGTTTAAGATTTAATATCACCGCATCACTTTGATTCTATATCCCTAATTTCTGATGAAATAGTACCCTGAAAACCTAAATCAATTTGCCAAAATGGTTTTCCTAAAAAATCTATAATTTCTTTTCCTCTGCTTGCTTGAATTTTTTCGGCGAGTTGAATTTTAACAGAGGTCGTTTTGCTTTTTATTGAGTATTTCAAATCGCATATTGCAAATTGCGTTTTATCCGAATCTTCTCCACGAACTGTCCAGTCGCTATTTTCTTCAATCAAAATATCATAGTTCTGTAACCACTCTTTCCACGGTTCCATTTTCTGTACAAAATTTGTTAGATTTGGATCAAGATTTAATAATGCGACTATTTCGTTTGATTTTTTTTGAATGAGGGCCGTTTTAAGGCAGATCAGTGCTTCTTCCGCACTTTGTGGGTTTAGTCGAACTAAATTCTTTTTCAAAAAACTAGTATTATTACTTTGCTTTTTAGCAAGGTCCTTTGATGGAGGTTTTGTGTCATTGATCCATTCCACGACTGCAGCTAGTAGAAGTAGTGCTTTAGTAGAAACTACTTTATTGTCATAGTTTAAACGTGTGCCATGTAATATACCATGACGATAAGGAATTGTTATAAGTTCTTCGTTCGGACCTTTCATTGACGAATTTATTACTTTTAATACTTGCTTCAATGCTGTGGGGTGTCCAGAAAAGCTAGATTTTTCTTCAAAAAGTTCTCCAAAATCATCTACATCTGTAAATATACTTTTTGTACCAGTCTTTGAAAGACTTAATTTGTCAATAACCATCAAAAACAAAGGAACAGATACAAGGTAGTCCTCTTCATTGTGTGCCTTATATGCTCGTACAAATACCCTTAAAGCAGAAGAAATGTCATCCCAATCATCATTCAATCTTAGTGCGTTGGTGATTTGATTAGCAGCAGGATCGTAGCCTATAAAACTGTTAGAAAGGAGAGTATCAATTTCGGCCTCATTAGCGCCATCTGAATGCATATCTAGTGCTTTTGAAGCGGTATCTACTCCGCAACAAAACTCTACAAAGATCCAGCCCATAGGCCTGAAAGCGTTGTTGAACTTATCTGGCAGCGTTGTTAGTTTTTTTAGTTCATTCAGTTCTTCTGTGGAAGCAAACGTATTTGGCAAGCGTTCACCCAAATCAATGAGTTGTTTCATTTTTTTGATAGTATTGTTATCATTCTCAACTGAATCCGGCATGTTATATTCCAAATAATAATGATTAAGATAATTTATTAAGTATACAATACTCTATGTTTGAGAGTTGGTTGTAAATAATTCACCAGCCAAAAAAAGGCCAGCTGAACGATCAACTGGCCTCTAAAATTCTCAATAATGTAAATTCAAACTACCTCAACAACATCGTCTCTTCAACGCCGCCTTTAATGCGACCAAGACGTTTGTCTAGGTAAGTGCCGCATTCTTCAATCAGCTCGTCTTCTTGCTCGGTGAAAAAGTGGTTGGCGCCTTCAACAACATTATGCGTAATCATAATGCCTTTTTGAAGTTTCAACTTTTCTACCAAACCAATTGTATCATCCATAGGCGCAACGCGGTCTGCATCACCGTTAATGATAAGGCCAGAAGAAGGGCATGGCGCTAGAAATGAGAAGTCATATAAATTGGCTTGTGGCGCAATAGACATAAAGCCTTCAATTTCTGGACGACGCATAAGCAATTGCATGCCAATCCATGCACCAAACGAAAAGCCAGCAACCCAGCATCCGCGAGAATCTGGGTGCAAACCCTGAATCCAATCAAGTGCTGCCGCTGCATCAGACAATTCGCCGTGTCCGTGGTCAAAGTCCCCTTGGCTTCTGCCAACACCGCGAAAGTTAAAACGCAATGTTGTAAAGCCACGCTCTTGGAACATGTAAAACAGATCATAAACGATCTTATTGTTCATCGTGCCGCCAAAACTTGGATGCGGGTGAGGGTGCAAAATTATAGCAATTGGTGCTGTTTTTTCTTTGGCAGGTTGATACCGGCCCTCTAAGCGACCGCTTGGGCCATTAAAAATTACTTCAGGCATATTTGCTCCTGTATGAGCTATGGTTGCAAGCCAATCTAATTTTGGCTCTTTAAAAGCTGTTGGCTTATTTTAACAAATCCCAAAATAGGTTGACCTAAACAGTCCAGACCTCTAGAACGATTTAGAATAGTTCTAAATTGCTTTTCAGTAGTTTGTTCGTTTCCTTTGTCCAAGATAGAATTTGAAAACAAGCTTCTCACGTTCTTAATAGACAATTGACTCGTTAAAATACAAGTAAATTGCGCATTAGGATTAACGGCTTTGTAGTTTTTGCGTATTTTTGATTAATTATTGGGGTTAAATGGCGATTTCGCGAACATATCTTGATTATAATGCCAGTGCGCCACTGCTAAATTGCGCGCGCGAGGCAATGATTGATGTGTTGAATCAGACAAGCCATGCAGGTGTTAATGCTTCCTCGGTTCATTTTGAGGGTAGAAACGCCCATAAATTGATAGACAAAGCCCGCACGCAATTAGGTCAATCAATTGGTGTGAATGGCAATCAGATCGTATTTACCTCAGGCGCAAGTGAAGCGGCAAGTCATGCGCTTTCGCCAATCATTCGTGCAGGTGGGCGTAAAGTAGAAGTTTCTAAACTCTATGTCGCGGCAACGGAGCATCCTTGCATTTTGTCTGGTGGTCGTTTTGATAAACAAGACATAGTAACATTGCCAGTTCTTGAATCAGGCATGTTAGATTTAAATGCACTAGAAAAAACACTTGCCGCACATGACAGTTCAACTGGCGCACCAATGGTTGCCGTTATGTTGGCAAATAATGAAACTGGTATTATTCAACCAATAGCCCAAATTTCAGACATTGTTTTAAGGTATGATGGGTTTTTAACCGTTGATGCAGTGCAAGCTTTGGGCAAGACAAAGTTTGATGTTGCTTCATTGGGCGCGCACTTCGTAATTTTATCCAGCCACAAAATTGGCGGCCCGCATGGGGCAGGCGCTCTTATATTTGGCGATGCATCAATTTCACCCCAGCCTATGATAGGCGGCGGCGGTCAAGAGAATTTCCAACGTGCTGGTACAGAAAATGTTGCCGCAATCGCTGGGTTTGGTGCCGCGATTGACTATATTATGCAAAATAATATCGGCCAAATTGACATTGCGACAATAAGAGACTCGATTGAGTATGGTATAAGCACTATATGTAAGGATGCAGGCAATAAAGCAGGTGTACCCGTTTTTTTTGCCAACAATGAAAACAGGTTACCAAATACGACCTGTTTTGCAATTCCTGGAATTAAGGCCGATATGGCGTTAATTTCGCTAGATTTAGCAGGGTTTGCAGTATCTTCTGGATCTGCATGCTCTTCTGGAAAAGTAAAGAAATCTCACGTACTTGCAAGTATGGGTGTTTCTGATGAATTAGCAAATTGCGCTTTGCGTATATCTGCTGGGTATGAGACAAGTCTTGAAGACGCTAAGCGTTTTCTTGGCGAAATGAAAAACATAGTGAACCGGGTAGGGTAAAGCCTATTGCTTTAGGAATTATTCCTTAGGTCTTCCGGTCACAGGTTAAAACCGACTGGTGGGCCTTGAACCCACACAAGGATGGAGAAAGCCTATGCCTGCAGTGCAGGAAACAGTTGACGCAGTTGCCGAACTGGACGTTAATCAATATAAATACGGATTTTCGACGGATATCGAATCTGAATTTGCTCCAATAGGTTTGAGCGAAGACGTGATTCGATTCATTTCTGCTAAGAAAAAAGAGCCCGAATGGATGCTTGAATGGCGCTTGGACGCTTATCAGCGTTGGCTAACCATGGACGAGCCAGATTGGGCACGGGTTAATTATCCTAAAATTGATTTCAGTAAAATCTATTTCTATGCGGCTCCTAAGAATTTTGAAGACGGACCAAAGTCACTAGACGAAGTGGATCCTGAACTTTTAAAAACTTACGAAAAACTTGGCATTCCGCTAAAAGAACAAGAGATATTGGCTGGCGTTCGCAGAGTTGACGAACCTTCTAAATTAGATATTCCAGCTGAAGGCAGCGACAATGTTTATGCTTCTGGTCGTATTGCTGTAGATGCAGTATTCGACAGTGTTTCTGTTGTTACCACTTTTAAAGCCGAGCTTGCCAAATCTGGCGTTATCTTCATGTCTATCTCAGAGGCTATAAGAGAACACCCAGAGTTGATTAAAAAATACATGGCAACGGTTGTTCCTGTATCAGACAATTATTATTCAGCGCTAAACTGCGCAGTGTTCACAGATGGTTCATTTGTTTACATTCCAGAGGGCGTTCGTTGTCCAATGGAATTGTCTACTTATTTCCGCATCAATGCAGAAAATACAGGCCAATTTGAGCGCACATTAATTATCGCTGAAAAAGGTTCTTACGTTTCTTACCTAGAAGGGTGTACTGCACCCCAACGTGACGAAAATCAATTACACGCCGCTGTGGTTGAACTCATCACAATGGAAGATGCGACAATTAAATATTCCACCGTTCAAAACTGGTATCCAGGCGATGAAAACGGCAAGGGCGGAATTTATAACTTTGTGACCAAACGTGGCGATTGCCG
>NVRK02000031.1 GCA_002400845.2 Hyphomicrobiales bacterium | reverse complement strand
TTGACGCTGCTCTGAAGCTCGTGACATGTCTGCGGTTGCGTCTTTTACACCAACAATATTCTTGTTGCCTTTTGCAAGCGCGGCCATTGTATTTGGCGCCATATCAATGATTGAACGGCCTGGAATATTGTAAATGAATATTGGTAATTTAACGGCTTTTGCAATCGCAGTGAAATGCGCCTGCAATCCACGTTGGCTAGGCTTATTATAATATGGTGTCACAACCAGAACGCCATCAGCGCCAGCTTTTTCGGCATATTTTGCTAATGAAATAGCTTCTTGAGTATTGTTAGAACCAGCACCGGCCATAACAGGCACACGGCCTTTGGCGGCTTTAACGCATAATTCGACAACACGTTGATGCTCTTCGTGAGACAATGTTGGAGATTCGCCAGTCGTACCAACAGGAACAAGGCCGTTTGAACCTTCTACAATTTGCCATTCTACCAGTGCTTTAAATGCTTTCTCATCAACTTTGCCTTTATCGTCAAAGGGAGTGATGAGCGCTGGTAGTGAACCGTAAAACATTGTAATTCTCCAATAAAAAGCCCGCCTAAAACTGCAAACGCATTATAACCGACGGGCCTAAGTAATTTTTTTCGACAATACGCTTGCAATTGCTTAACTGCAAGAGAGCTTTTTAAGTTTGATATAATTTTGCGTAAATAATTGAAACTGCTTCATATAATCAATTTTAGCTTCTTTTATAAGAATCTGTTAACCTGAATTTCACGCAATTACATAATAATGCCTTAAAATTGGACATAAATCGTAGCTTAGCTCGTTTAAAAATGCATGCAGGATAAAAATGTTTTTGATAACTCGTAAACTTTCTAAAAAAACTTCTTTTAAAAAGCTACTCTCCAGCACTTCAATTTTGATTTTTGCTGGCGCAACTATGGTTGCGGGAAGCGCTGCTGTAAATGCGCAATCTAGCAGGCCATTGAGCATATTGCCGATACCAAGCCAAGCTATTCCAAACGTTGGTGTCCAAAAAGAAGTAAATCCGCGCATTGCTGTTAAAGACAAGCAAACAGTATCCAGCATTAAGCCGCTAGCTTATGCGCCAGCCAATAAACCTTCTTTCGCGAATGGCCCTGTATTTGGCCTTGATCCCACAAAGGTTGCCGCCATTAGCGGTTCGTTAAAAGAAGGCATGAATGCGCTTAGCAAAAAACAGACGCTAAAAGCATTATCCATTAGAGCTGGCATGAGAGCTGGCAGTATAGACCGAAAAATTTTAGCATGGTCAATTGCTATGTCCGGCCAAAAAAATGTAACATCAGGTGAAATTGCTAAAATTTCAAAAGACCTTGCACATTGGCCCGGCAAAAAAACCATGCGCAGAAATGCTGAAAAAGCACTGGCACGCGAAAAACTATCTGCCAGACAAATTGTTTCTGCATTTGGCACCACTAAGCCCAGCAGTTTAACAGGCGCTGTAGAACTTGCGTATGCGCACATTCAGCTTGGCAACAAAAAGACAGCGCGCAGTATTATCGCGCCGTTTTGGTACACAGCCAAACTTAGCAAATCTGAAGAAGCTAGAATTCTTTCGAAAACGGGTTCTGTCTTATCTGTTGCTGACCACCGCAAACGTATGCACACTTTGTTTTATAAAGACCGTGTTACTTCTGCTTCACGCTTATCTGGTCGCGCAGAACAGTCTAGTCTTGCAAAAGCGCGTGCTGCTGTGATTCGCAAAGAAAAGAATGCTGGTACGCTTTTGTCGAGGGTTGCACCTTCTTCCAAAAAAGATCCAGCTTATTTGTTTACACGCATCGAGCATGCGCGCCGCACCGACCAAACCAAAAAAGCAGCTGGCCTTTTATTAAAAGCACCAAAGAATGAAGCTGCTTTGATAAATGCGCATGAGTGGTGGGTTGAAAGCAGAATTGTTTCTAGAGATCTGCTAGATGCTGGTGAAACACGCTTGGCCTACAAAGTTGCGGCCAATCATGTCGCGAAAAAAAGAACAGACAAAGCTGAAGCAGAATTTCATGCAGGCTGGTATGCGCTACGTTTTCGCAAGGATGCACGAACCGCGCGTAAACACTTTGCAAAAATATTAAAAATCTCCTCTGCGCCAATTTCTCAGGCTAGAGCGTATTACTGGCTTGGCAGAGCTTCAACAGGTTCACAAGCTAAGAAATATTATAAAGCATCAGCGGCGCATGCAGGTACTTTTTATGGTCAATTATCGGCCCAAAAAGTGGGTGTAAAAAAATTAAAACTTACCCACCCTCGCCCTTCATCTTCTGAGCGTAGAAAATTTGCCAATCGCGAATTTGTGAAAATTATCGACCGTCTTGAAAAAATTGGATATCACAGACGCGCCTCTAATTTTTATTATGCCTTGGCCGACATCATTAAAACACCAGGTGAGATGGCTTTATTGTCTGTGCGGGCAGAAAAACAAGGCAATCCAAGCCTTGCGCTTCGTTTAGGTAAAAAAGCGCATTGGCGTGGTATGAAGGTTGATACTCTGGCATGGCCTATTGGCGCCATTCCTTCATCCACTAGAATTGGCACGACTGGCAAAGCACTTGCTTACGCAATTGCACGTCAAGAAAGTGAATTTAATAAAGGTGCCGTATCTGGTGCAAATGCACGTGGCTTATTACAATTATTGCCTGGCACAGCAAAACAAATGGCGCGCGCAACTGGGCTTAAATATAACTATAAACGTTTAACGACCGATGCTGGATATAACGCGACTTTAGGAGCGGCATATCTTTCTAAACAGTTAGATAATTTTGATAATTCATACATTCTAACGATAGCTGGATATAATGCTGGACCAAGACGCTCTCGCGAATGGGTTGAGCGTTATGGTGATCCGCGCGGCAAATCAATTGAGTTTGTTGTCGATTGGATTGAGCGTATTCCGTTTACTGAAACGCGTAACTATGTTCAACGTGTGATGGAAAATTATACGGTTTATAAAACCAGAATTGCTGGTGCAAACTTGAACTTAGAAAACGACCTTATGTTTGGTAGACGCTAGGCCTACTTCCATTTTTCATCAAAACCTTACACAAAAGTATAAGTAATCTACTGTATTTGATGTGAAGCCACTTGGCTGCACGTTAGAATTCAGCTATGAACCAACTTTACGCTAGGTAACAATCTATCGTTGTTATTTATTGTTGGGATGTATTGAATGCAACAAATGCAAGAACAGAAAAATTGGCAAGATTTTACTTACTTGGCTTGTGACGGCATAAAATTAGCCGGTCGTAAATACGGCTGGAACAATAACAAGGCTTATAAGAACACGCCCGTTGTGTGCCTTTCTGCTACAACTCAAAATTCATCCGAGTTTCACGAACTTGCCACGGCTTTGTCTACTAGAAAAACCTTTCCAAGACGTGTTTTGGCCTTAGATTATCGCGGACGCGGTCAATCGGCCCATGACAAAAAAGATAATTACAATATTTTGCAGGAAGCTGAAGATACGCTGAGCGCTTTGATGGCAACCAATCTACAACACGTAAATATTATAGGCTCGGCCAGAGGCGGCCTTATTGTGATGAACATGAGCTCTATGCGACCTGGAATAATAAACTCTGTCATTCTAAATGACATTGGCCCAGTAATCGATGCGCGTGGTTTGGCGCGTGCAAGAACGAATAATTCAATATCGAATGAGTTTCCAGATTGGAAATCTGCAATTGAATTTATGCAGCATGTTGGCAAAGTTCACTTTCCAAATTTCACTTTAAGCGATTGGGAAAGACAAGCAAAACGTCAATTCACTCAAAAGAATGGCAAAATTATAAGAGATTGCGACCCAGCTATCCTAGCCTCATTAAATGCAATTGATTTGGACCATCGCATTCCAGAATTGTGGAACGAGTTCACAGGGTTATCGAATATAGCCTTGCTGCTAATTCACGGTAATAACAGTAATTATCTTTCAAAAGATACTATTAAGAAGATGCGCGATATACATAATAATATGGCAGTAATTGATGTTGCGAACCAAGGCCACACGCCTGACTTGGCCACTGAAAATTTACCCGAAAAAATTGCAGAATTTTTAAACCATCAAAGTTAATTGGTTTTAGGTCAGCCGTTGAAACGGACGATAACCTTACTTAAATTTACAATAAAAAACCCGCTGAATTTTTCCAGCGGGTTAATTTTTAAGAATTTAAGTTACCTCAAATGCTATTTTTTAGATTTTCGGCTAGACTTGATTTTGCCAGCTTCAACACGATTTGAATGATCGGTTGTGCCACCTGCACCAAGAATTTTGGATTCTTTAACCCAATTTTCTCGCTCGGGACGACCCGGGAAGCCCAGCTCGTTACCAATCCATGCCTCGTTGTCTTTGCTCCATTTAGCAACTTGATCGAAGTGATAAATACCCAAAGCAAATAACTTCTTCTCAAGCGCGTTACCCACACCGTCGATTAAAGTTAGATTGTCTGGTTTACCACCACTCGCTTTTGCGATGGTAGATGGTTTTTTACCAAGGTTTCCAACACTGCCTTTACCTGACGAGCTAGAAACTTGACCTTTAGCAACACGTTTGGAGAACTGTGTCTGTCCGCCTTTAGCAAGAACTGCGGCTTGTTTAACCCACTCTTCACGCTCAATGCGGCCAGGGAATGCTAAACGTTCACCCATGTCGGCCTGCTCTTTTTTACTCCACACTGCGATTTGTGCAAATTGAGTAATATCAATCGCATTTAGGCGTGCTTCGTTTTGACGACCAATACCTTTGATCTGTTTTAGATCGTCCGGGTCAGCCTTTGGAGTTAACTTTGGAGTTAACTTTGGTTTTGGTACTGGCGCAGGTGTTGGGATAAGCGGCGCTATTGGTGCGGCAACCTTTTCAACAGGTGCTTCGCCAAACCATTGATGTAATAAACAGCCTAGAATACAGCCCAAAATATAGGCGGCGACCATTAGTAATAAAGTTTGAATAACAAGTGCGATCATAATCTATCCAACCTTTACTGTTTTCTTTTTGGATGTAACCCAGCCTGTGATTAGGCCGACAATAAATGCACAAAGCAGAAATATCCAAAGTTGCTCGATAATATAAAACATACTTTGCTCCTTAGTTTTTATTTACAAAAATATTGATGCGACGGTTTAAGGCTTTACCTGCTTGCGTATCATTAGGCGCAATAGGCTTACTTTCACCGTAACCAGCTGTTTGCAGATTGCCTAGAAGATAGCCATTGAATGCAAGATACGAACGTACAGTCTTTGCACGTGCTTCACTTAATTCTAGGTTATAGGCTTCACCGCCGTCAGCGTCTGTGTGCCCCTCGATTGTAAGCTGAGAATATCTACATGCTTTGCTCACAGCTGCCAAGTGATCTAATAGACCTCTTGATACATCATTGATTTTGTCACTAGCAATTTCGAATTTAATACTGTTTGAAACAAACACTTTCGAAATTTCTGTTGAGCAATCTTTGATTTCAGGTGCTTTGCGCACTGTAATTTCATGCTTACCGATAAATCCAGGTGGTAGGCTATTTTCAATCTGTCTGCGCGTCTCAATTGCAGCATTTTGAGTGAGTGCCTCACCTTTTACAAATAAATCAGTATCAACAATCGTAGCGCTACCATCAACCAAGCGACTTGCTGTGTTAATCGCAACAGAAGTTGCTGCTGCAAATCCGCGAGGGTTTCCAGAACCAATTTTCAAGACGTTGTAAATCTTGGCATCTGTTCCTAGCGCATCAGCAATTTGCTTTTCGTTATCGTTTGCTAATTTACCGCTTGGAACATGTCCAGACAATGCAGCCTTACGACTTTCACCTGTGCGGCTATACTGCCATTTATAAGGTGAAATTGGCGGACGGCTAACTTTTACATTTACAGATTGAATACCATTGGACAAAATTGTCTTACCTGTATTAACAGCTAACTCGTAGCTGGCATCGGTTAATGCCTTGCCTGTAATGCTATAAGAAGTATCGCTTAATGTCGCCTTGCCGGTAACCAGTTGATTAACACCAAAAACTGCGACTTCCATAGCCTTAGGCCAGTTAACATTGTTTGGTTCGCCGTTTACAATGTCAAGGCTCGCTCTATTGCTACCCTTTTTATTTTGACCATGCGCATAAGCAATAATAGTCGTTTCGTCCTTGGCATTACTCACATGACCACCCAGTTTAACAGAACCATCTTTTTTGGTTGCTGAGAATAAGAATGGAGATGCTTTATAACGGTTAATTTGAACGTCGGTTACTTTACCATTTGCAGGGAAAGAACCCGCAGCAGCAGCAATTGCAACATCGTAAATTTTTGCTGACTTAGCAGTACCGCGAATTTTAATTGACGTATCTTTAACTTGAACAAATCCAGTAGAAAAACGACTTAGTTGCGAAATTGTTTTAACACCAAGATCACCAAAAGCACTTATGCTACCCATGCCCAGTACTAAATTGTCAACAATATTACCTTTCGGCATTACTTTTTTAGCAGCAGCTACCAAACGCTCATGTGTTTCTTCATCTGGATAGTAACCATTAAGAACCACGCTAGTTTTACTTTTAAATGCTGAAACACTATATGGTGAGATTTTGGGTTCTGATACTTTAATCGGCGCTAAAATTTCTGCCAATACAACTTTACCATTTGCAGGCAGCTTCCCAGCTAGTGCGGCTTTTACTTGTTTGTATTGCGCATCATCTAATGCGCGGCCTGAAATTGAAATTTCATTATCTTCAAGCGTAAACTTTGCTGACACTTCAGCATCACTCTTTAAGCTTTTAAGTTGCTTAAATGTGAACGTTGCTAAATCAGCAAAACCATCCGGTTGGCCATGTGCATTTTTCAAATCTGCGTTTACGGTTCCCGTAGACACGGCATTCTTTGCGACATCAATTAAAAGCGAACGCGTTGCGTCATCAGGATAATAGCCACTGATAGAAACACTGTCAGTATTTTTAACAGCTGACAAAATATACGGTTTTAACATTGGAGGCAGTATGTTTAACGAAACAACTTTGCCTTTAGACGGCAATATGCCACCTAGCGAAGAAATTGCGCGATCATATGAAGCAAAGTCAACGGCTCTACCAGACACCGAAATGCCTAGATTTTCAGTGGTAGCTTTACCATCTCCTAAACCTTTAAGTTGACCAATAGCAAAAGCAGACAATGCTGCAAAACCAGCAGGTGCGCCTCTAGCAATACTCATCTTATCTATAATATCAGCATTTGGCGCCATAGCCTTTGCCGTTGCAATTTGTTCCACACGAACAGCTTCGCTCGGTACAAACCCAGATAGGATTACTGTATTGCCATCTTTTAAGGCTGATAATTTATAGGGATCCGCAATCGGAATTAATGTCGAAGCGTTATTTGCGATACGAACATCGTACGCATCATCAGCAAGCTTTAAAGCCGTTTGCTGTGCTTCTTGAGAAGGCGCTAAGCCCGTTAATGTCAAATCTCGGCCATCTAACTCTACTGATGCCCAGCTATATTGCTCAGATAATTCACCTGTCGCTTTCGCTGTAAGATCGTTTTCAATATTTTTTGACTGCACAAGCATTGCTATTGCTGTCAAAAAAATTGTGGCAAATATTCCCGGCCACACCCATTTAATCCAGTTGCACATGAGGTCCCTCACCCACTAATTAACACCAAGCACACCCACAGAATTGAAGGCGCACGAAAACAAATGTATAAATTGTAAGAAAAACAAAAAACAGCAAGCGTAATTATGCCCAAATGCTGTTGTAAAAAACAGAGGCAAAATGCCTCTGAAATTTTGTCCCCTTATTTAGCATTGCAATAGAAAACCTAATGCTATGCCCAACAATCCCAATTGTCTTCACATATGGGATAGCATTTAAAATTATTAATCAAGGGTTAATTTTCAAGATCAAAGACCAGAAGTTGCAAAGAGACATTTTTTATAAATGAATCAATGGCTTGTAAGCAATCCACTCACTCAATAAATTGAGGAAAGCTAAAACGCAACTAATTAGTTAATATTACAACCTATAATTTCACCTTACCTTTACATTAGAATAATTCTAAAGTACTGATTTCATTGAATAATTTATACTTTGCCATTGACGTATGCGATAAAAAACCATATTCAGCCCTCGTAAACTAAATGCGCAACTTATTATGCGCCTTACTAATTGCGCGGCCTTTTCCTGCGCCTATTGGAGATATATTATGACGAAGACTTTAAGAACTGCACTTTTATGCAGCGTAGCAATTGCTGCACCATTAACTGCAACTCAATCTGCTTTTGCAGGCGATACTGTAAATGTATACTCATACCGCCAGCCAGAATTGATTAAGCCTCTTACAGATGCTTTTACTAAAGAAACTGGTTTAAAAACAAACGTTCTATTCCTTAAAAAAGGTTTGGTTGAGCGTATAAAATCAGAAGGTGCAAACTCACCAGTTGACGTTATTTTGACAGTAGACATTGGACGGATCCAAGGCGCTGAAGATGCAGGCGTTACACAAACACTAGAAAGCGCTACTGTTAACAAAACTATTCCAGCGAACTACCGTGACCCAGATGGCAATTGGTTTGGTCTTACAACACGTGCGCGCGTTGTATACGCTTCGAACGAACGTGTCGCTCAAGACACAATCACTTACGAAGAATTGGCTGATCCTAAATGGAAAGGCAAAATCTGTATTCGTAGTGGTCAACACGCTTATAACATTGCGCTTATCGCTTCTATGGTTGCACACCACGGTGAAGCAAAAACTGAAGAATGGCTAACTGGCTTTAAAGCGAACCTTGCACGCAAGCCTTCTGGCAATGACCGCGCAGGCGCAAAAGGCATTTTCTCTGGTGAATGCGATCTAGCGATTGGTAACACTTATTATGTTGGCCTTATGCAAACAAATGAGAAGAACCCTGAGCAAAAAGATTGGGCAAAATCTATTAAGGTTCTTTTCCCTAACTCAGCTGATCGTGGCACACACGTGAACATTTCAGGTATGGCGCTTGCTAAGCACGCACCAAACAAAGCAAATGCTGTTAAATTCATGGAATTTTTAGCAAGTGCAAAAGCTCAACAAATTTATGGTCAACAAGTATTTGAATACCCTGTTGCACCAGGCGTTGAAGCATCTGATATAGTAAAAGCATTTGGTGACATTAAGCCAGACACACTACCTCTTGCGGACATTGCTAAACACCGCAAAGTTGCTTCCGAGCTGGTTGACAAAACAGGCTTCAATGAAGGTCCTTCTAGCTAAGCTTAGTTTTTAAAATCTACTAATAATTAGCCCATATCTCTTAACTAAGATGTGGGCTTTTTTATTGCTTAAATTTACGTTCACAATTTAGGTGCCGCAAAATGTGTTTTGCACACGCTGATCGTCTGTTGGACCTTTTGTGTAATCTTCCATACCCTTATGCTCAACATAGGGGCTGGAGAGCACCTCACCCAATGTTTCAAACTTTGAAAAATCATTTTGATAGGCCGCTTTTATCGCTTCTTCGACCAAATGATTTCTTGGAATATAAATTGGATTAACCGCGTTCATATTGTTCGCGACATCTTGCATATTAATGCCATTTTTTGACAAGCGATTTTGCCATACAACAAGCCATTCTTCCAATGCTTCATTATTCTCAAGCGTTTCAAATAGGCTGTCTGAATCCCCCTTTAAAAAATGCGCCAAACCTCTAAAAGTGTTGGTAAAATCTGCTTGAGCATATTCCATTAATTCCAACAATCCTTTTACCAGATCTGTATCACCTTCTTTAACATCAGCTATTCCAATTTTTGCACCCATTAAGGTTAGCCATGACTTATTGAAATGCTCTGCAAAGCCCTCAAGCGCTTCTTGAGCCTTAGTTACTGCTATTTTGTCATCTTCATCAATCAACGGCAAAAGACTCTCTGCTAACCTTGCTAAATTCCATTGCCCGATAGATGCCTGGTTAGCATAAGCATAACGCCCCCCCTTATCTATGAAGCTAAACACCGTGGCAGGGTTATATTCGTCCATATAAGCCGCAGGGCCATAATCTATGGTTTCACCAGCAATCGACACGTTATCAGTGTTCATCACGCCATGGATAAAACCTATGCTCATCCATTTGGCAACAAGAAAAGCTTGCCTTTCAATTACTCTTTGCAAAAGACTATAAGCTAAATTTTTCTCGTCTTTCAAATCTGGATAGAACCGCTCGATTGAATATTTCGTAAGTGTTCTCAAAGCGCCCAAATCTTGGCGCGAGGCAAAATATTGAAACGTACCAACCCTAATGTGGCCCTGTGCAATGCGTGTAAAAATACCGCCAGCCAGTACCGTTTCGCGTTGCACTTTTTCACCAGACAAAACACATGCCAAAGCTCTGGTAGTTGGCACGTTAAGCACATGCATTGCTTCGCTAAGCAGATACTCTCTTATAACAGGACCAAGCGCAGAGCGACCATCGCCATTGCGCGAGAAAGCAGTTGGCCCACTGCCCTTTAATTGAACATCGTAGCGCTTATTATCTTTAGCAATAACTTCGCCCATAAGGTTGGCTCTGCCATCGCCTAATGTGGGTACGAAGTTTGCAAATTGATGGCCCGAATATGCCATTGCAAGCGGCTGTGCGCCTTTTGGTTGAACATTGCCAGAAAAAATATCAGCCAACACTTGGTCAGTCGTATTTCCAACATCAATCCCTAAATCCTTCGCCAAAGAATAATTAAACTTAATGAGCTTTGGTGCGCTCACAGGTTTAGGGTTTTGAGCAACGAAAAATGCTTCTGGTAAATTTATGTATGAATTTTGAAAGTTGAACATGTTGATTGTTTCTTTTTGTTCCATCTTATTCTTTATTTTCTGCAAAAGTATTTCGTGCTGTTTGAATGAAGTTCTTAACGGCTTGCG
>NVRK02000030.1 GCA_002400845.2 Hyphomicrobiales bacterium | reverse complement strand
GTCACGCAAATTACTGGTCTCTATCGACCATGCGCCTTGGTCCTTTGCGCGCCCTGCCAAAGACATGCCCAAAGAGGCTGGAAACATTTCTGGATATAGCGTGACGATAGAAGCTTTAAAGGTCATTAGCTATTGCCCTTCTTCCGCTTCCCTTCACGTGGGGTATTGGGTCCAGTATTTACTTTGGGTTTATTTAGGGCGTTGTTTTCGCCTTCCATCTCACTCTGAGCTTGTCGATGGGTCGAGGCCTCATCATTTTTGCTTACTGCACCATCTACTTCGACAAGTTCAGCTTGAGGGCTATTATCTTGAACATCTGCATCACGTTCAGACACTTCAGCAGGTGGGATAAGCGTAAGCGTACCTGCTTCAATATTTACAGTTGGTACAACTTCTTTAGTAAAAGGATAAAATGCATCGCCGCCTTTTGTCTGTTGTACCTCTATAATGTCACCAGCACCAAAATTATGAACGCCTTTCACAAAGCCAATAACGGCCCCTGCTTCATCCACACAATCAAGACCATCTAAATCACTTAGGTAAAATTCGTCTTCATCTTCAACTTGGGGAAGACGCGCTCGATCAATGTAAAGCTCAATGCCATTTATTGCTTCGGCCTTTTCGCGTGTGTCGATAGATTTAAACCGCGTCACAACTACGTTTTTAGAAACCCGTGCTTTTATGACTTGGTACTTAATACCATTTTTATCGTGCAAATTTCCGTAGTCACCAAAGGCCAATGGATCATCGGTAAACGACTTTACGCGCACCTCGCCTTTAATGCCATGTGCGCCGCCAATAACTGCTAATTGAATATTAGTATTTGTAATTTCATTTACCATAATCGCTTAAAACCGCAATTCGTCACAAATG
The DNA here is from genome assembly GCA_002400845.2 of Hyphomicrobiales bacterium. Classification (GTDB taxonomy): domain Bacteria; phylum Pseudomonadota; class Alphaproteobacteria; order Rhizobiales; family Rhizobiaceae; genus Salaquimonas. Next base: position 31,855 of record NVRK02000030.1, on the reverse strand, counting down.
TCAAAGCCCAAATAATTAAGACCCTAATTAAGCAATCAATTACACGATTAGTAGTTTAGCAATTTATTAGAAATCATTCGTTTCCATGTCACAATTAACCCAACAAATAAAAGCATCAAAAATGCTAAATAAGTAAGCACTCGGTTGGCGAAATACTTCATGCCAATGTTGGTCGTAACAACACCTGTTTCAGACACAAGCAATTGCACTTTATCAGCAATAGCCTCTTTTAACATTATGTAATTGATACTGTCTTTAATGCCATCGACACCACTGCTCAAGCTAACTTCACATCTGGCTAAAACATACACTTTGGTTACGCAATTAGCTGTTTCAAGCAGATGCGCTTCGCTCATCTCAAGTTTTGCAATATTAATTTTATAATCGCTAATTAAGCTCGGCACTAAAAACCAAGTTACAAAAACAATTCCAGATAGAAAGAGGCACAAGCCTACAACAAATCTCATAACACGCCCCATGTTTTAGATTTAGCATTTAAAATATTAGATTATTAAGTGACTCAATTCAAAGAAGATTTCAAGCGATAGAGTCCTACAATATAAATGAATCAAAAAAGGCGGCAGGGAAAACCCCACCGCCTTTTAAAATTCAATAGCAATAAAAACCAAGCTAAAAGCTTAGTTAAAAGATTTAAGCTTCAGAAGCCATTTTCTTCGCAGCGTCTTGGTCAACTTTAGCGCGTGGACCTTTGCCGTCTTTCATTTCTTGAGCTTGAACTTTCCACTCTTTAGACTGCCACTGATCGCCAGCGCCAACTTTTTCTGAAAGCGCTGCAAGATCTTCATCTGACATATCAAGAATTTGAGAAAGTTTTGTAACGCCTTCAGCTGTCAAAGCTTCAGTTGTTTTCTCACCAACACCGTCAAGAAGAATGATCGCATCAACAAATGGGAATTCAGCATCGCCAGATGTTTCAGACGCAGCTTCTTCAGCAGGCGCATCGGCAGCAGCTTTTGCTTCTTCAGCGGCAGCAATTGCAGCAGCTTTTGCATCTTCTTCAGCTTGAACAGCGGCAGCAGCAGCTTCCTCAACTTTCGCTTTTTTCTCTTCAACACGCTCTTGAGCTTTTTTGCCTGGAAGCGCTTTATTAGGATTGTTGCGAGCTTTACGTTTGTACAAACCAGCGTCGTCTAGAATACGTGCAACACGGTCAGTTGGTTGTGCGCCCTCTTTCAACCATGCTTCAGCACGGTCCGCTTTAAGAACAACACGGTCCGCTACGTTAGCAAGCATTGGGTTAAATGTACCAATTTTTTCGATGTAACGACCATCGCGAGGCATACGCTCATCAGCAGCTACGATTGAGTAAAACGGGCGCTTTTTAGAGCCACCACGTGCAAGTCTTAGTTTAACAGCCATTTTTAAATTTTCCTTTTAGTAAATGGTTTGACCAATTTTGAAGATTTACGCTTCGCCCTTGGCCTGTTTGTGATGCCTAATAACTTCTTTAATAATAAAATTAAGAAGCTTTTCAGCAAATTCTGGATCTAGTTCTGCGTCTGCCGCCATTGTGCGCAAACGGGTAATTTGTTCTTTTTCGCGGGTTGGGTCAGAAGGCGGAAAATTATTATCCGCCTTTAAAGCACCAACTGCTTTGGTAATTCTAAAGCGCTCTGCAATGACATGAATTAACGCGGCATCCATATTGTCGATGGATTTACGCAATTGAAGCAATTTTATCTTCGCGTCATCACTCATTATTTTTTCTTCCCAAATAAGCCACTTGGCATACCGGGTAATTTAGGCATGCCACCACCTGCACCGCCCATGCCCATTTCTTTGGCCATACGCTCAAGCTCTTTAGGGTCCATGTTAGACATATCAGGCATTCCGCCACCCATTCCACCAGGACCACCAGGTAGACCACCAGGCATTCCGCCACCGGCGCCACCCATCATTTTTTGCATCATGCCGCCGCCCATACCGCCCATCATGCCAGCAAGTCCGCCTTTGCCCTTAGACATCTTTTTCATCATGCCGCCCATTTGCTGGTGCATTTTCAAAAGTTTATTGATGTCTTGAACAGAGGTGCCAGACCCAGCCGCTACACGTTGCTTGCGTTTGGCATTTAATAATTTTGGCACTTTGCGTTCTTTCTTCGTCATAGAAGAAATAATTGCCTGCTGTTGTTTGAAGATACCTTCATCAAGCCCAGATGCGTCCATTTGCTTTTTAATCTTGCCCATGCCCGGCAACATTTTCATAATGCCACCCATACCGCCAAGGCTTTCCATTTGCTTTAGCTGATCCGAAAGATCGTTCAAATCGAACTGACCTTTTGCCATGCGTTTTGCCATGGCTTCGGCTTTTTCAGCATCAATCGTTTCAGCCGCTTTTTCAACCAAGGACACAACATCGCCCATGCCCAAAATACGATCGGCAATACGAGAAGGATAAAAATCCTCCAGCGCATCCATTTTCTCGCCCACACCAATAAGCTTAATCGGCTTACCCGTAACAGCACGCATAGAAAGCGCCGCACCACCGCGACCATCGCCATCAATACGGGTTAAAACCAAACCAGTAATGCCAACACGATTGTCAAAATTTTGCGCTAAATTTACTGCATCTTGACCAGTCAGCGCATCTGCAACCAACAAAATTTCATGAGGCGCAGCTTCTTTTTTAATGTTCTCCATCTCAATCATGAGAGGTTCATCAATGTGTGTGCGACCAGCGGTATCTAAAATAAGCACATCATAACCACCAAGCTTGGCTGCTTGTTTGGCACGTTTAGCAATGGCAACAGGCAATTGGCCTTCAATAACTGGCAGTGTATCAACACCAACTTGCTCACCCAATTGGCGAAGCTGCTCTTGGGCCGCAGGACGGCGCACATCAAGCGACGCCATCAATACTTTTTTACGTTCTTTTTCGGTTAAACGTTTTGCAATTTTACCAGAGGTAGTTGTTTTACCAGAACCCTGCAAACCCACCATCATAATCGTAACAGGCGCGGCCGCATTTAGATCAAGGCCAATTGCCTCTTCGCCCAGCATTTTCACCAATTCGTCGTGAACAATTTTCACAACCATTTGGCCCGGCGTTACAGATTTAACAACTTCTGCACCAACTGCTTTTTCGCGTATATTCTCAATAAAATCACGAACCACTTCCAGCGCAACATCAGCTTCGATTAGCGCACGACGAATTTCACGTAACGCTACAGACACATCTTTATCAGAAAGTGCACCGCGCCTTGTTAGTCCATCAAATATGCCGCTTAAGCGGTCGGAGAGTGATTCAAACAAATTCTTTTCCTTAAAATCCTCGGGAACACCCCTAAAGATAATACCTCAACAGCAAAAAACCAAATCAAAACCTAATTTTGCCTGTCACAAATACAAATGACAAAGCAAGAAAGCACCTGAGGGCGCAACGCGCTGTCAGATGTTTACCTCCGTAATCGGCCTCTTTTTAAGCAAAGAGCGCTACGGTCGGCAGCTTAACTATGGTCTCTTTTGGTGAGATACCTCGCATTAATAGGAAAACGGCGTTTTTGTCAAGGAAAATGGGCGTTCGAAGAATCACCATGCATGAATGCAACTATTTCCAGTACACCGCAATTCTACCCCTTGGTAACCATCGTATCCGTGGTAATTACAGCATTACACTGATTCTAACTAACTTGTAATTTTACTACTAAGGGGCACATCATGAAATTCTTAAAAACCATCGCTATATTAGCGGCATTATTGACCACTGCACTGTTCGCAACCTCTGCCAATGCACAAGAGTGTAAAGGGCGTTCGCAATCTGCCTGTTCCACTGGCTGTAGCTGGGTAAAATCTTTCGTTCGTAAAGACAACGTATCGGTTAAAGCGCATTGTCGCAAAGGCTCAAAAAACAAGAGCACCAAATCTTCTACTAAGAAGTCATCAAGCAAGTCGACTGCTAAGTCTAATTCAAAAGCTAAATCTGCAAGCAAAGCCTCTTCTAAATCAAACGATAAAGCAGACACCAAAGATCAGCCTAAAAAGAAGACAGTTAAGAAATCTGAAGAGAAAAAATCAGACGCTAAAAAAAGCAGTTCTAAAGCTTCATCCAACAAAGATGAAAAAAAATCTGAAAAGAGCGATAAGAAACCAGCTAAAAAATCTTCACCGAAGAAAACTTCTAAAAAAGAAAAAACAGTAAAATGTAAGCCGGGTTCAAAAGCTAAAGACTGTAAAAAAGCTACCAAAAAAAAGGCATCTAAAAAGAAGTCTGCCAAAAAGAAAAAAGCGACTTCAAAGAAGAAAACAACTAAGAAAAAATCTACTAAGTAGAGCCACTAATTAAACCAAGAGGCGCAACAATCTACAAAGCTAGATCATGGCGTTTATGCTATCTGATTTAGACAATTTCAAAAAGAATTAAGGCCGCTAAAAAAGCGGCCTTTAATTTATTCATCGCATATTTCACCAAAAGCTTGGCTTATTTACCACGTTTTAAAAGTCCAATTATAGCACCCATTAATGTTGAGCGTAGGCCAGTCGGCATAGCCTGTAATGCTTTTTTCGCAAGCGGACGTAAAAAATCGAGCCAAATATTAGTAAAGACCCAGCCCTTAGCGCTTAATGGAAATACATAATCACATACAGGGGCAGCATTTTGCGCCCAAGTCATTTTATATTTCGACCGTGGAAGCATAAAGTCTGCCGCTTCTACACCGCGCTCATAACAAGTCTCAATCACTTCGCTTAAGTGCAATTTACCCGGCGAAGAAGCTTCGTAATCTTCGTGCCAAGTTGCCATGAAAGCATAATATCTGCCACGATATACAAAGCCCCATTGATCCGACATTGGCTTGCCACCATGTGCCATCGCCATTGCTAAAACATCAACGCCCGTATTATCAGGCTGTTTGAAACGCTCTAAAAATTCACGAAAATCAGTTCTTCTAAACGCTCTAGATGTAATGCCTAAACGCTCTAACCAAGCTTCACGGCCTTCATAAGCACGATCAATCACAGATTGTAGCAATTCGCCACCATCTGCTGAAACATGTGAAAGTTCGCCTGTTTTTTCAAGTCTATTGCGTGCATTACGCATATTCTTGCGCGTTTTTTTCTTAATGCTTTTGTGATAACTTTCAAAGTCATCCCAATCAGTAAGCTGAACAAATGGCGCGGCGTCGCGCTCACCAGCTACTTTTGCATTGTCTTCCAAAATGCTGTTTAAAGCACTTTCAGAACGCACTTGACCAAAGTGAATATAATCAACGTCTACATTTTTAAATTCAGTGAAAAGTGCTTTTCCGATTTCTTTTAAATCTACATTTTTCGAAACCAATAAATCTGTATATTGTTGATACGGCTCGGTTAGACCCGTAAGAATTGTCACCGTTTTTTCAGTCTGAATACAAAGTGGCAAAATGGCAATTAGCTCACCAAATTTCCTAACCGTAAAGACGATAGGAGACAAAGATTCACTGCCAAAAGCAAAATCAATAAAGTTATTGCACCAATGCCAACTTTGAAAAAGCACAGTATTAGGGTTGAATTCTTCCAACTCTAACCATTCTTCCTTAAGCGTTTTAATCTCAGAAATATCGACAACTTGTCTAACTTCTAAAAACGCGCCAGGAACAGAAGAAGTAACTTCGTATTCCTGTAATTTTAAGTTCATATTGATAGCGTTCACCGTTAAATCCTACTTACTCAACATATAAGGCGTAATGTCTTTCACGCAATTTGGTGCGTTCAGATCTACTGAGAACTCAATCTCATAAGGCTTTTTAGCCTTTTTGCCCAAACCAGAGTATTTAATAGCACCAGCTATTGCCAATTTTGCATACATCATCAAACCAGATGTATTGTTTTGCAAAGTCTTAAATCCAAGTTTTCGTAAAAACGCATTGGTATAATTAACACCATATGTATTACGAATTGGCGTTGTAAAATGCTCAGTTGTCATAGAAACATTCATGCTGTCTTTATTGTCCACACGGTGTGGCAAATTCAAAGGCCAGTGCAACATGTATCCAGGGTCTAAGTCATAAACATTAGCACCTTCGTCAAACCAATCTTCATATTTCACATCAACTTCATGAAACTCACCAATAACCATTTTCTCAATTGAGTTTTGAGTTAGATATGGTTTTACATTTGGATAAACATAAACTGTTTTATGACCACGAACTTGCCATAGCATTTGGCCAGGCACATCTGCGTGATAAGGTACAACCATATTTGGTGATGAAATTAGCAGCGTAAGTTGACGCTTATACGAATGGAAGCTAGGTACGCGCGCCTCAAATTCATCGTACATTTGGTTCATCATTTCACCAAATTTAGGATGACGCTCTGGCGGCATGTGAATGTTAATCCAAATGTCACCTTTCTTAATTGCTTTTAAAAGGTCTTCACCTGACAAACCGCCATCATCACCTTCGCGGCGACGTTTATGACCATCTGGTCCAGTTGCGCGTGTGTTAATGTGGTAATATTTTTGATCTAATTCATCGAGAACTTTCGCCAGATTTTCATCTGTGAAAAGCTCCGATTTGTGCAACGTATGTTGCAAGTGTAATTCTTGATTTCCAAACAATTGTGCAAAATGGTCTTTCCAATTTGCCATAATAGTGCCCGTTGTTTTATCACGCATAAAATTCACCTTCAAAAAATATTAATTCCCGTAATAAACGAGAACTTCCCCAAAATTAATTGATCCAATCAATAGGGTAGAACGGCGAATAAAAGTTTAACACTTGTCCCAAAATGAGATTCTAGCCTCAAAACAGCCCTCTTTCGTTTGGTAAGGTTAATTATTAATAACCATTCCTTTGCAATAAGAACGCAAAAACATTATGTGATTACAATACTTAATATTTCAGCCCAATTGGTGATTTATGAACGATACTACTACAAACGATACCCATGTCCCATTTTTTAAAATGAACGGAGCAGGCAACAAAATCTTGGTTGCTGACTTGCGCGGTCGTGAAAATTACATCACGACACAAGCGGCAATTGCCTTGGCGCAAGAAGACGCCATGCCATACGATCAATTGATGGAAATTCGCTCGCCGAAAAATCCTCAAAACGATGTTGGCATAAGAATTATAAATTGTGACGGTTCAGAAGCACAAGCTTGTGGCAATGGCACGCGCTGTGTTGTTTCTTATCTGCACCAACAAGATGGCAAAACCCACTATAAACTTCGCACACGCGCTGGCCTATTAAATGCTACTTATAAAAGCGACAACAACATAACGGTAGACATGGGCACGCCCAATTTAAATTGGGCAGACATTCCAACAACCGAAGAATTTGAAAATACCGCTAAAGTTGAATTACAAATTGGCCCAATAGACAACCCAGTTTTACATTCTCCAAGCTTGGCGAATATGGGAAACCCACACGCCATCTTTTGGATTGATAAACCTCCGCAAGAATATGACCTGCATTTGTTTGGCCCCTTGTTAGAAAATCATCCGATTTTTCCTGAACGTGCAAACATAACCATTGCGCAAGTTATTGCACGCGATCACATTATCATACGCACATGGGAACGCGGTGTAGGCTTAACCCTTGCCTGCGGCTCTGCGGCTTGCGCCACCTTAGTCAGTGCAGTGCGTAAAGACTTTACCGATCGCACAGCAAACATTACCGTTCCAAGTGGTGCAAACCTAAAAATCAAATGGACCGATGACAATCATGTTTTGATGAGTGGCCCTGCTGAATTTGAATTTTCAGGCATGCTAAACCCTGCAACGGGCGAATATACAAAAGACGAAACTTAATACTGCGCTTAAATAATATAATAACTAAGACACAATAGCTGTAAGCCTTTAAATTGAATCGTAAACCAGACTGGTATTTTAAGGGCAGATACGCCATATACCAGATAATTGGATAAAGTTACCAATCAGCGATTTCGGAAATTTCAAATGTCTATCAAGACGCTAACATTTGGCTGCCGTCTCAACACTTACGAAACAGAAGTGATGAAACAAAAAGCAGAGGAAGCTGGCTTAAACGAGCTAGAAGGCGGAGCTGTGCTTGTAAACACCTGCGCAGTAACAGGCGAAGCTGTACGCCAAGCCAAACAAGCCATTAGAAAAGCTAGACGCGAAAACCCAAATGCACGTATCATCGTTTCTGGATGCGCGGCCCAAACCGAGCCACAAACCTTTGGCGCTATGGACGAAGTAGACTTAGTACTTGGCAATGAAGAAAAGCTTGGCGCTAACAATTACAGAGCATTGCCAGATTTTGGTGTGAACCAATTTGAAAAAGTACGCGTAAACGACATTATGAGCATAAAAGAGACCGCCTCTCATATGGTCAAATCCATAGACGGTCATTCAAGAGCATTTGTTCAAGTCCAAAACGGATGCGATCATCGTTGTACATTTTGCATTATTCCCTATGGACGTGGCAATTCAAGATCTGTTCCTGCTGGCGAAGTTGTAGCGCAAGTTAAAAAGCTTGTTGGCAATGGCTATAACGAAATTGTAATCACGGGCGTTGATGCAACCTCATGGGGCGCAGATTTGCCAGGCAGTCCAAAGCTTGGCAATTTAACAAAGTCCATCTTAAAACAAATTCCAGATTTAAAACGCCTACGCCTATCCTCAATTGATTCCATTGAAGTAGATGAAGATTTATTAGAAGTGATCGCCACAGAAAAACGCTTCATGCCGCATTTGCACTTGTCGCTACAACATGGCGACGATATGATATTAAAGCGCATGAAACGCCGCCATTTGCGTGACGATTCCATTGCGTTTTGCAAACAAATTAAAAGCCTGCGCCCAGACATTGTTTTTGGTGCAGACATCATTGCTGGCTTTCCGACAGAAACAGAAGAAATGTTTCAAAACTCACTCAGCTTAGTAGATGCATGTGGTTTAACGCATTTGCATGTTTTTCCATATTCACCGCGCCCTGGTACGCCAGCAGAAAAAATGCCTCAACTAGACAGAGCACTTATTAAAGAACGCGCTAAACGACTTCGTGCAAAAGCCGATGAAGTTTATACAAAGCATTTGAATGAATGGGCTGGAAAAACAACAACCATTTTGGTCGAAAAAAACAACATTGGCAGAACAGAGCAATTTACACCTGTTAAAGTGAGTGGCGCACCAATAGAGCCAAACACGCTTTTGTCTGTGGAAATTTTTGGTCACGACACAAAAGTGCTGACAGGCAGTCAAATTATCAATAAAGCTGAAATAGAAGCGGCTTAAGGACAATAGAATAAATGGCAGAGAAAAAACCAGGTTTGCTAAAACGCATGTTCTCTTTCGGCTTTGGCAAAAAAAATGTCGAAGAAGCAGTTGAGACAGAAGTTAAAGAAGCAGCACCAGTAGCTGAAGAAGTTACTAAAGCTGTTCCTAAAAAAACGCCTCCAAAAAAACCAGCTAAAAAAGCTGAAAAGAAAGCTGCAAAGAAAACCAAACCAAAACCTGCCCCAAAAGCAGAAGTTAAGCCTGCGCCCAAAAAAGCCGAGCCTGCTGTAGAAAAAAAGGTGCCTAAAAAAGCACCCGCTAAAAAGGCTAAAGTTGAAAAATTAGCGCAAGCTGCAAAACCAAAAGAAGTCGCAAAATCAGCACCTAAAGCAAAACATAAATCTGAGACTCCTAAAGTCGAAACTGCTAAGGTCGAAACTCCTAAAGTCGAAACTCCTAAGGTCGAAACAAAGACAGAGCCTAAAGTTGAACCCAAAACTTCAAAGCCATCGAAATCATCAGTCACATTAACTGAGCGCAAGCCTGCTCCAAAAGCAGAAGCCGAGCCTGTAGCAAAAGAAGATGCGCAACAATCTGGTTGGTTATCACGCTTAACCAAGGGCCTTTCACGTTCATCAGAAGCGCTTACTGAAAACATTACCAAAGTCTTCACCGACAAAAAACTAGATGAAGATACGCTTCAAGACTTAGAAGATGTTTTGCTTCAAGCCGATCTTGGCATTGAAACTGCAACAAAAATCATTGATACATTATCAGCGCAAAAATTTGGTAAAACCGTAACCGACCAAGAGGTGCGCGAAATTATGGCTGATGAGATTGAAAAAATCTTGTCGCCTGTCGCCAAAGATTTAGACTTAGACTTACAGCACCAACCCCATGTCATTTTAATGATAGGCGTAAACGGCTCTGGCAAAACAACAACCATCGGAAAACTAAGCCAAAAATTATACGATGCTGGCTTTTCAACTTCGCTTGTCGCTGGCGACACCTTTCGTGCTGCAGCTGTTGAACAACTTAAAATTTGGGGCGAGCGCACGCAGTCCCCTGTTCTATTTCGCGAAACGGGCGCTGATGCCGCTGGTCTGGCATATGACGCATGGGACGAAACACACCAAGACCGCCGCGATGTTATGTTGATGGATACGGCTGGCAGATTACAAAATCGTACAGAATTAATGGACGAATTAGCAAAAATCGTTCGTGTTTTAAAGAAACAAGATCCAACCGCACCCCACACAGTTTTGCTAACATTAGACGCAACAACGGGTCAAAATGCATTGAACCAAGTTGAAATCTTCAAAGAAGTTGCAGGCGTAAACGGCTTAGTTATGACAAAATTGGATGGCACAGCACGAGGTGGCATTCTTGTTGCCATTGCCGCTAAATTCAATTTACCAGTTTACTTTATTGGTGTTGGCGAAGGTGTGGAAGATTTAGAGCCATTTGAAGCGCGCGATTTTGCCCGTTCCATCGCTGGACTACCAAAAGAATAATACCTAAAATTTAAGGCTAAAGGCCAAACACATGACAAAACAAGCTACAAAGAACACCAGAAAACCCATTAGCCAAATGACAAAACTTGCTCTTGAAATGGGCCCACTTGTCGTATTCTTTTTATCAAACCTATATGGCGATCGTCTTGCACAATTCTTTCCAGTCCTAGAACAATTGGGTGGAAAATTATTCATTGGCACAGCACTGTTCATGGTTGCTATGGCAATATCGCTAACGCTTACTTGGATTTTAGAACGTCGCCTTGCTGTCATGCCACTTGTAACGGGCATCATGGTTTTCTTCTTTGGTGGGCTAACACTTTATCTGCAAGACGAGACGTTCATAAAAATAAAGCCGACCATTGCCAATATTTTCTTTGGCACGATATTACTGGGCGCAATGTTCTTACGCGGCAAAGCATTGATGAAGTATTTATTCGGCAGCGCTTTTAAACTAGACGACGAAGGCTGGAAAAAACTGACCATACGGTGGGGTTTTTGGTTCTTCTTCTTGGCTGCGGTTAACGAAGTCGTTTGGAGGAATTTCACCACAGACTTTTGGGTAATTTTCAAAGTTTGGGGAACAATGCCAATGACAATGGCCTTTATGCTGTTCCAAGTGCCGCTATTGTCTAAACATGGGCTACCCGAAGAAGATGCGGAAGAAAACGAAAAAAACGCTTAATTCTATTTAAGCAATTGCTCGATCAACGGCTTCATTTTTTCATTTAAAATGACATCCGATATCGGACCAACATGCTTGAATCTGATGATGCCATCTTTGCCAATTACATAAGTTTCTGGCACGCCATAAACGCCCCATTCAATTGCCGCACGGCCTTTTTCGTCCACGCCAACAATGGTGTAAGGATTGCCCAATTGGCCTAAAAACCGCAGGGCATTTTCTGGCGCATCTTTATAATTAAGCGCCGCCATTTGAATACGGCTATCTTTGCTAAGTTCCATCAACTGCGGATGCTCGATGCGACAAGGCCCACACCAAGAGGCAAACACATTTAAGACAGTTACTTTGCCTTTAAACACATCGCCGCTAAGCGCTGGCACTTGAGCGCCATTTATTTTCAAACCAGCCAATATTGGCAAATTGATTATAGGGGCTGGCTTTCCAATGAGTGCAGAAGGCAATTCGCGCGTAGAACCACCCCCAACCAATTGTTTATAAAAAATACCCGCAAGCGCTAAAAAAACAAACAAAGGTATAAGCGCTAAAAATTTTTTAACGCCACTATTTTTTGTTTCATCTATTTTCATTGGATCACTCATTTTGAAGAAGCCCGCTTTATACCCTTAGCCTCTAAAGCTTTAAGTGCTTTTTTGTGTGATGAATATGTAATGCGTATCCAACCAATTAGCCCAAGCATAACCAGTAAGGATATAAGATAAGAAGGCACAATATAAGCCGCATGATCTCCAAACATTATACAGCGCTCCCTTTGCCTAATTGTCCTGATTTAATTTTCAACACGCGCAAACGACGACGCAAAATTTCATTGCGCATGTTCATAAAATGCAAACAAAAAAACAAAACCGTAAAGGCCAGCGCCATTGTGAGCAACGGATATAAGAATACCGCATCCATGCTAGGCGCCCCTAACTTAGAAACGCTCGCAGGCTGGTGAAGTGTATTCCACCACTTAACCGAAAATTTAATAATCGGAATAATTATCCAGCCAACCAAAGTGATAACCGATAAAGACCGCGCGGCTGTGGTTGGCTCTTCAATGGCACGTGATAAGGCGATGATGCCAATATAGATTAAAAATAAAATGAACACAGATGTTAAGCGTGCATCCCACACCCACCATGCACCCCACATAGGCTTGCCCCAAAGCGAACCTGTTACCAACGCCAAAAATGTAAACGCCAATCCAATGGGCGCGGCCGCTCTTAACGACACATCAGCCAATGGATGTCGCCAAACCAAAGTACCAATGCCAGACACAGCCATGACAGAAAAACACATCATTGCCAGCCAAGCAGAAGGCACATGCACAAACATAATTTGAACAGTAGCGCCCTGCTGATAGTCTTGCGGTGCGGTGAAGCCAAGATACAGACCAATCGCAAATAAAGACAGGCTCAAGCCGGCCAAATATGGAATTGTACGATCTGCAAATCTCATAAAGCGTGTTGGATTAGCCATATGCGTTAGCCAAGCGCCAAGCCTTGCCCAAATGCCAATATTGTTTTTTGTGTTCTCAATCATTTAAGTACTTTACTAGGTTTACAAAATTTATCAGTCGGCAGAATGCCGCAACATAACACTTGCGGCAAGTGGGCCTAACACAGAAGTGAACAGGGTAAAGGCACATAATATTAAAAACGGAGCGGTAAAAGGCTGCGGCTCATTGATAGCGCCATCAATACTAAGCACTCCAAATATTAATACAGGAATTACCAGCGGTAATACCAATATTGCGATCAATACGCCTCCTCGCGGCAATGTTACTGTCACCGAAGCGCCAACAGCACCAATAAATGTAATTGCTGGCGTACCCACAAATAGTGTTACCATGCTGGCCAATATTCCCATTGGGCTTACATTTAACATTAGGCCAAACAAAGGCGTTGCGATTACCAATGGAAGCGTACTTACTATCCAATGCGCAATGCATTTTACAAAAATCAACCATGTTAAAGCGTGTTCTTGGCATACCAATATATCAAGCGAACCATCTTCTTTGTCTTGCTGAAACAAACGATCGAGCCCTAGCAACGTTGCAAGCAACGCACCAATCCACAAGACCGCAGGGCCAATTTGTGAAAGCAGTTTTAAATCTGGCCCAATGCCAAAAGGCACAATTGTGATTACACAAAGAAAAAAGATAACGCCTGTTAAAGCGCCACCACCACCGCGTAGCGCAATTAACAACTCTCTTTTAAACAAAGCAATCATGTATCAAGACCTGAATCAAAAGCATCATCTGCATAAGTATCCAGCATTTCTACATGCAATGATTTTGTCTTCTTTAGGTCTAACGGCAAATGCGTTGCGGCAATTAATATGCCACCATCGTCACAAAATGCTGAACAGATATCGATAAACATTTTAGAAGATGCGCCATCTAAACCAGCGGTTGGCTCATCAACAATCCAAACTTGTTTTCTGGTAATCAATAATTTTGCAATCGCAATGCGGCGCTTCATACCAGTAGACAAATAACCCACTGGTAAATCCAGCGTATGGGCAAGACCCACAATTTCTAATGTCTCTTGAATGGCAAAATCTGGCTCACCTGAAAAATTTTGCCAAAACTCTAAATTCTCTTTGACAGATAACGCAGTCTTCAAACCATTTTGGTGGCCCAAATAATGGCATTGCTCGCGCAGTAGTAATTCTTCTTTACCGCCTTGCAAATCAACACTGCCGCTATCCAGTGGCAACAAGCCAGCAATCGCACGCAGTAAGGTAGATTTACCAGCGCCATTTTCACCAGTAACAATCAAAGCTTCGCTTTGTTCAACCTCAAAAGAAAGGTCCTGAACAACACGCTTTATGCCACGGTTCACACTTATAGTTTCAGCCACTAATTTCATGACAAATTACTTAACGGCTTGGCCAATGAGTAACAAGCAAGAATTAGTCTTATTTAAGCAGTCTTATTTTGAAAGAACATCTGCCCAGTCTGGGTGTTTACGAAATTCCGCCGCCGCAAAAGGACAAAGGGGTAAAATCTTTTTCTTATTTTTACGAGCATCTTCCACTACCCTTGTCATCAAGCGTCTACCAACACCTTCACCTTTATAAGCTTCAGGCACGCCAGTGTGATCGACAATCCGCATATGTTCTCCTGCTTTAGAGAATGTCATTTCCGCCTCTGGCCTACCAGCTTCTTGATAAACATAGCGGCCTTTGGTTTCTGTTTCTTCTAAAGTAATCTCAGTCATATAAACTCCAATTCAATCACTAACACCAGATAACAACACCTTAACTAGAATTGTAAAGTCCATAATTTAACGCCATTCAAATCTCTAGTATTTCAAACTACTAAAATTGCTCTTTTGATCCTCTTTTGTATAATACAATATGCATTTATATTTCGTACCACCAGCGCCAGCGACTAAGATTTTTTCATATTTAACCTTAGTACTTTTATTACTTGGCTTCCAATTAACCTGCGATTTATAAACTGATGCATACCAATTTCGGCCTTTAGAATTTGCTGTCCATGTCAATTTCAACTGTGGCTTAAATACTCTCTTGGAGGGATCCGCTCTGCAAGACATTCCAGTTGGTTTAATATTTTGCCGATTAAGTTTTCGGGCGGCTCCCTTTAATTTAGATTCCGTCAGCCAACCCGTTTCACCAGCCTGCGCACTAAACGGTACAACCATCATAGAAACCAAACTCAAACTCAAAATTAATTTCCTCATAACAACGCTCCTCACAACCTAAAAGTGTACGTTTAACACGCACTCGATTTAACACAACAACTTTGCAATCCTTAACAATCTACCAAACCCGCGTTTCACCTAAGAATGATTCTAATCATATTTGCCTATTTTTAAAAAACATTTTATACTGCAAGCGAACAGGCCAGCGGTCGGCTTGTTGATAAACCTTTATCCTGCCGGATTCAGATGAGGTTCAATTGAAACCTCTCACCTGCAGGCTGATGCGCGGAAATGATCGTACCCGCTGGTGGCCAAATGCCCCAAAGGCGTGTTCCTCACAAATGTGAACGCCAAGCGTAAGCCTGTTCTCGGCAAGACACTAAATTTACGGAACACGCAATATGTTAAATTCTCTAGATAGTTTCAAATGTCGCAAGACACTAACCGTGGCTGGCAAAGAATATGTATATTATTCTCTAACACAAGCTGAAAAAAATGGCCTAGCAGGCATTTCTAAACTTCCCTATTCTCTAAAAGTTCTTTTAGAAAACCTGCTTCGTTTTGAAGATGGGAGATCAGTTACAGTCCAAGACATTAAAGGCTTTGCTGAATGGCTCACAACTAAAGGCACTGCGGGTACAGAAATTGCTTACCGCCCTGCGCGCGTTTTAATGCAAGATTTCACTGGCGTTCCTGCCGTTGTTGATTTGGCTGCAATGCGCGATGCAACAACAAAATTAGGCGGAGACACTGCCGCCATTAATCCACAAGTGCCTGTCGATCTTGTGATCGACCACTCTGTAATGGTTGATAATTTTGGCAACCCAAAAGCATTTGAAGCAAATGTTGAGCGTGAGTACCAACGAAATGGCGAACGTTATACATTTTTGAAATGGGGCCAAGAAGCGTTTGAAAACTTCCGTGTTGTACCGCCAGGAACTGGCATTTGCCACCAAGTAAACCTTGAATATTTGGCTCAAACGGTTTGGACAAAAGAAATAGACGGTAAAACCATTGCTTACCCAGACACACTTGTTGGAACAGATTCGCACACAACAATGGTAAACGGCATGGCTGTTCTTGGTTGGGGCGTTGGCGGCATAGAGGCCGAAGCTGCAATGCTAGGCCAGCCTGTAACAATGCTTGTACCAGAAGTGATTGGCTTTCGCCTAGAAGGTAAGATGTCTGAAGGCATAACCGCTACCGACTTAGTTCTTTTGATTGTTCGTATGCTTCGTGATAAAGGCGTCGTTGGTAAATTTGTGGAATTCTATGGCCCAGGCCTCGACAATTTAACCCTAGAAGACCAAGCAACAATTGCAAACATGGCGCCAGAATATGGTGCAACTTGTGGATTTTTCCCAGTTGATAATGAAACGCTTTCATACTTAAAAACATCTGGCCGTGATGCTAACCGTGTCGCATTGGTTGAAGAGTATTCAAAAGTGCAAGGCATGTTCCGCGACGAAAACTCTAAAGACCCAATTTTCACCAGCACAATTAAGCTAGACATTGCAACGGTCGTCCCATCAATCTCTGGTCCTAAACGCCCACAAGATCTTGTGTTCCTATCTGAAGCCGATACCGCATTTGCAAAAGCGATGGAGACAGAATTTTCTAGCTCTATCAAAGGCGCAAGAGTTCCAGTTAAGAACCGCGAACATGATTTAGGCAATGGCGATGTTGTCATTGCAGCGATCACATCTTGCACAAACACCTCTAATCCATCGGTTATGATTGCAGCTGGTTTAGTTGCGCGTAACGCACTTGCAAAAGGCCTTAAAGTTAAGCCATGGGTAAAAACTTCGTTAGCGCCTGGCTCGCAGGTAGTAACTGAATATCTGACTAAGGCAAATGTTCAAGACGATCTTGATGCAATGGGCTTCAACCTTGTGGGTTATGGTTGCACCACTTGTATTGGTAACTCTGGCCCATTGGCAGAAGAAATTTCCCAAGCCATCAACGAACACGATCTAGTTGCTTGTTCTGTTCTTTCTGGCAATCGAAACTTTGAAGGGCGCGTAAACCCAGACGTAAAAGCAAACTATTTGGCATCTCCGCCATTGGTTGTCGCTTATGCCATTGCGGGTTCTTTAACCATAAACATTACAACTGAGCCACTTGGCCAAGACCAAGATGGCAATGATGTTTTCCTTAAAGACATTTGGCCAACATCAAGTGAAATCAACGACCTTATTCGTACATCTGTAACAAAAGAAATGTTCGAAAAGCGTTACAGTGATGTGTTTAAAGGCGATGCTGGTTGGCAAAAAATCAATGTAACAGGCGGAGACACATACAATTGGGATTCTTCTTCTACCTATGTTCAAAACCCACCTTATTTTGAAGGCATGACAATGCAGCCTGACGAAATTGAAGACATTGAAGGCGCGCGCGTATTGTGCCTGTTCAAAGATTCAATCACAACAGACCACATTTCTCCTGCTGGCTCATTCAAGCAAGAAACACCTGCTGGTGGTTACTTAACAGACCATCAGGTTCGCCCTGTCGACTTCAACTCATATGGTTCGCGTCGGGGCAACCACGAAGTTATGATGCGCGGTACATTTGCTAACATTCGTATTAAAAACCAAATGCTTGATAATGTAGAAGGTGGCTTTTCTAAGCACTTTCCTTCTGGTGAGCAAATGCCAATGTACGATACAGCAATGCGCTACAAGGACGAAGGTGTTCCACTCGTTATCTTTGCTGGTAAAGAATACGGCACAGGTTCATCACGTGACTGGGCGGCCAAGGGCACGCGTTTATTGGGCGTACGAGCTGTAATCACCGAAAGCTTTGAGCGCATTCACCGTTCAAACCTTGTTGGCATGGGCGTTCTGCCACTGGTCTTTACAAATGGCGATTCATGGGAAAATCTTGGCCTAACTGGTGAGGAGCAAGTAACCATCAAAGGTTTGGATAAATTATCGCCTCGTATGAAGCTTGATGCAGAAATAACAATGGCAGATGGTTCGACAAAGACCATTTCATTGCTATGCCGCATCGACACTTTAGATGAGCTTGATTATTTCAAAGCTGGCGGCATCTTGCACTATGTATTGCGCAATTTAAACGCTTCTTAATTTAGTAGAATGACAAATTTAAGCCGATAGTTTAGTCATTAAACGCTCGACTTTTTATGTGTAAATTCAAAAACAATTTTACTATAAAGTTAGCATTATCACATTTCACTTCAAAGTTACTTTCAAGTGATGGCTGTTTCTGATTAATTATATCTAAGAAAATAGCTTTGCTTAGATTGTGAAGTCTTGCACATTGAAAATTAGAAAAAGTGGTCAGATTTATGACATATCAATTAGGCTCTAAAAAAATTTCGACACTTGCCTTTGCACTAGCGGTAAATATTGCTGGCTTTGCAAGTACAATTTCTTTGGCAAATGCTGCAGATATATTCACACCAAAAACCGTGGTTGAACTTTTCACCAGCCAAGGCTGTTCCTCATGTCCACCAGCAGATGAAGCCTTAACTGAACTGATTAAAGATAAAAATTATTTGGGCCTCGCCTACCATGTTGACTATTGGGACTATATTGGCTGGAAAGATACTTTTGGCAGTCCTGAATTTACAAAACGCCAACGCAGTTATTCTAGAGCCATGAATGAACGCCAAATCTACACGCCTCAAGCTATAATAAATGGCAGGAGTCATATGAATGGTGCTTATGGTGACAAAATTAAAAGTACAGCGCAAAATTACATTCAAAGTGGCGAAAGCCTAACAGTGCCTATTATTGTTGTCGAAAATGCAGGAAGATTAAGCGTAACCATAAAGGCTCAAGACACATATAAAGATGCAACTTTATACGCTGTCTATTTTGAACCCGAAGAAGTTGTAGATATTAAACGCGGCGAAAATGCTGGTAAAAAAGTAACCTATACCAATATTGTTCGCAAAATTGAGATGCTTGGAATGACGGGCGAAAACGGCCTACACGCTGAGTTTTCATTAGCAGATGTAAAAGCCAAGGGTTTTAAAAATTACGCACTCATCTTACAATCTAAAAACACAGACATGACACCCAGTGCCATTATTGGGGCAAGCGTTATAACCAACCTTTAAAAGCACTCCATTCTTTTAAAGGGAAACATCTACTAAAGGTAAACATCGTCTAAAGGTAAACATCGGCCCAAAAAAAGACCAACGTGTAATTACGTTGGTCTTTTCATTTGGGATTAATTGCCTGAAACAGGTGTATTCGAAAAATGTATATTGGCGGGCTTGGGGGCATTAAACCAATATTCACTAACGAATGTTTTAGACAACACATAGATAATTACTTTACATCAAGACGATAAGTTGACGTAAATGTGGCAATAAGGTGATTTATTTCCATTCTTTAACCCACGTCAAGCATTCCACATCCAATACTTGCAAAATGTAATATCTCGTTGCACAATCATATCCAATCAGTGGATGTAGAAAAGGATAATTCCAACACATGGCAGACGATCAGGATTTGAAAAATTTAAACCAATCAAATGTATTATCTTTTGGCGATACAAAAAACCCAGATGATACTGATAGGCCAGACTATTCCAATATTCCCATTACCGTCAGTTCCACAGCAAAACGCATGAGCCGCACAGCGCCAGAAATTGTTTCTTTCCATCGTACTGAATTAGACATCATTTTAAATGTATACAGCTTTAAAGTCGCGGCTGGCGAATGGCGCGATTATGCAATCGACATGTTAAAAGACAAGGCAATCTTTTCGATTTACAAAAACTCGCGCGATGTACCGCTACACTGCATCGAAAAACATCCCAAACTTGCACGCAAACAGGGGGAGTATACAGTAACTGGAACAGACGGTAGAATTTTAAAACGCGGCACTGATTTGGTGACCGTCATTAAAGTGCTGGATAAGCAAACGAAATTGAAGGCAGTTTAATATGCAAAAAGCGCTTTGTCTGGTTTCGCTAATCTCATTCGTTTTATTCTATTTACTAGCAACCATAGTTTACAGTTTTAAATTTTGTTATATCCAAAACTGTAGCTATTACGAAAGCCTTATGCTTTCCAAGCCTATTTGGATTTTTAGCATAAGTTTTATCGCTATATTACTGATGGCTATTAATGGCTTGAAAAGCAAACCCATACCAAAATGGCAAATACTAGCCACACAATTAACCTCACTGATTATTGCAGTACCAGCCATATATTTACTAATTAGCAATTTTACGGAAATTCATATCTTTCTATATTTCATAATTCTTGGGGTTTTAATTGGCTTACCAACCTTATTCTTGAAAAATGAGTAAACACTTCAAAAATATTAGTTCTCTTCAAAGCCCATCCGCCACCATCTTTTTAATTTTCATTGCCTTTTCAAAATGGTCAAGTTCGTGGGTTTCAATCCACCACTTAGCCACTTCCATCAAAAGCTCTGGTTCATCATTTTTATTCTTAAAAAATGCGTAAAATGAAAGGCCAACATTCGTGCCTTTTCGAGCGATTTTAGTATCACAAACTTCAATAATCTTTTGTCTAAATTCTGCGTGCATGCTCAATTCCATTTTACCCTTTTGCGATAGTTAGCAAAAACACCAACATAAATATGGCAGTATGAAAGGCCGTTTGAATTAATAAACTAAACGATACAAACCATGCCCAATGAGTGAAAGCGAACAAATTGCCAATATACCAAGGGTAACAACAGCGCCAACGGCTCTTTGCCAATAAGGGGCTTCATCGCGCGTAAAATATAGACCATGAAAGAACCGAGCCGCCACAAGCGCAATGCCGCCAATGTGAAACAACCAATAGGGTGCGCCAATAACAGCCATAACAATGGCCAAAATCAGAATAATCGGAACACACTCAACAAAGTTCAACTGGCCGCGCATTCGCCTAATCAATGCAATATTTCCCTCATCACCAATGCTAACATTATCACGCCGACGAATTTTACCAACTTCCCAGCCAAGCCAAATAAATATTAAACCCAAAAAACCTGCATAAATTGCGATTACTTGAAAAGCTTTTTCCATTTTAAAAATCTCACTCCTTAAAGTTTAGTAGTTGCACCCTTGCCAAGTGCCAATTGCATATAAACTGAATCTACCCATTTGCCATGCTTCCAGCCAACAGATTTTAACGTACCAACCATTTCAAATCCGCACGCTTTATGAAGGCCAATCGAGCCAACATTGTCACTATCGCCAATGATCGAAACCATTTGACGAAAACCCTTTGCAGTTACATCTTCAATAAGGGCTTTTAACAACAGTTTTCCATAGCCCTTACCGCGTGCATCTTTATGAAGATAAATAGAATCTTCCAGCGTATGATTATAGGCCGTGCGATGGTGAAAATAACCAGCATAAGCATAGCCCATTACAACACCATCAGCCTCCAAAACAATATACGGCAACTCTTTATCTAGTGTCGTCTGCATACGCTCTAGCATCACCTCTGCTGAAGGCGCTACTGTCTCAAAGCTACCGGTACCAAGTTCTACTTGTTCTGCATATATCGCAGTAATTTGCGCCATATCATCAGCGCATACTGGGCGAATTTTTATAAATTTGTTTTCAAGCATCTTGTTCTCATATTCGTTTTACAAACTATGAACTGCATCATAAATTTAGACAAACAAAAACGGCGCTAAAAACCAATTTCTAGCGCCGTTTGAATATTTATTTTGCTTTAAGTGAAATGAATTATTCGAGCCGAATTATTCGATCCGAATTATTCGCGGCCACCCATAAAGGCCAGCATGAATTGGAACATGTTGATAAAGTCTAGGTAAAGGTTCAGCGCGCCCATAATAGCCGTACGGCCCATAAGCTCTTCGTTACCAGCAACTTGGTCATACATAAGTTTAATCTTTTGTGTGTCATACGCTGTAAGACCTGCAAAGATCAAAACACCAATTGCTGAGATTGCAAATCCTAAAGCACTTGACTGCATAAAGATGTTAACCACCATAGCGATAATCAAACCAATAACGCCCATTACTAAGAATGACCCCATACCAGAAAGGCTACGCTTTGTTGTGTAACCATAAAGACTAAGACCAGCAAAAGCTGCCGCCGTTACAAAGAACGTCTGCGCGATTGATGTGCTAGTATAGATCAAGAAGATCGTAGACATAGACACGCCCATTAGAGCGGCAAATGCCCAGAACATTGTTTGAGCTTTAGAAACGCTCATTGAGTTCATTTTAGCGCCTAGAAAAAAGATAAAGCCAAGTGGCGCAAACATAACAACCCATTTAAGTGGGCTTAGATAAAGTGCAGTATAAACAGCTTCATTTGTTTGAGCCAAATATGCAGTTGCCATTGCTACAACACCTGTTAGCGCAAGGCCAATAGACATGTAGTTGTAAACACGCATCATATAAGAACGAAGGCCAGCATCATATTCTACCGATGCGCGCTCCGCAGCACCTGTTTGATACTGGTTATTTCTAAAATCAGCCATTAAAAAATTCTCCGTTAAATGGTCCGTTCAAATTACTATCGCAATAACACGTCAAAAATTAGACGCGTTTGCTTCATATTGTCCATAATATGGGGCTAGATGGCTTTCGCTTCAAGCCTTTTATTCAAAACTTTACGTGACAATTGGCTACAATTAGCAACATACTTAATATCTCAGCACACAATAGCCCATTATAACTCGCGCAATACAGGCGCCGCTTTTTGCCCTAAAACGCGCCAAGTGCCAATTAATCCAAAACCAACCGTTAAAACCAGCGCGGCAATTATGGTACTAATCGCTACATTTGATAAGAAAACATACTCAAACTTCATTATTTGCGTAATCACAAACCAAGAGGCCAAGCCACCAGCGGCAAGTGCAAATATAGCGGTCGATAGGCCCAACAACGCATATTCATAGATAAAAGATCTAATCAGCGTACCTCTTGTAGCCCCCAATGTTTTTAAAACTACCGCGTCATGCACACGCGCATTATTGCCAGCCGCCAGCGCCCCGCCCAACACCAAGACAGAGGCAATAAGCGCAACCGAAGCTGCCGCCCTAATTGCGGTGGCCAATTGCCCGATTAAACCATTAATCGTATCAAGGGCTTCACGCACACGCACACTGGTCACACCAGGAAAAGCCTTACTTACTTCTCTTATTAAGTTACCATCGCGTTTTATTATCTCAGCATCATCGCCATTATCAGCAGTTGATAAGGTCGCCAAAAACGAATGCGGTGCGCCTGCAAATGTATTGGGCGAAAATACCATGACAAAATTAATAGCCAGCGATTCCCACTCCACATTTCTAAGTGACGCAATTTTAGCAGTGATGTTACGTCCTAAAACATTGACCGTAATTTTATCACCAATATGCAAATTCAATTCACCAGCTTCTTCTGCCGCAAATGAAACAAGTGGCTCACCACTATAATCAGCATCCCACCATTCGCCTTGCGACAAAGTAGAGTTTTCAGGAAGGTTTTTAGAATAAGTAATACCGCGATCACCACGCAGCACCCAGCCACCACCTTCTTTTGTTTCATAATCTTCTGCCGCGATGCCTTTTAAATTTATCACCCGACCACGCAACATGGGCACAGAAAACACCTTTGCCTCGGGCGATAAATCTTTAAGCAAAGCTTCAAAGGATTCCTGCTCAGTATTTTGAATATCAACAAAGAAAAAATCGGGCGCACGTTCAGGAATATTACCGCTTATTTGTTCGCGCAAATTACCATCAATTAAGGCCAACGAAACGAGCAGCGCTAACCCAAGACCCAAAGACAAAACCACAGAGGGCGTGAGTGACCCTTGGCGATGAATATTAGCCACCGCCATGCGCAATTCAGTTGATTTTGCTTTTGGAGCGGCCTTCGCCACTTTTTGAATGAGCATTGAGACAAATCTTAACAACACAAATGCACAGCCAATTGCGGTTACAAAAACCGTCGCCACAAACTTGTTATCAGACAACAATATCGCAAGTCCAATTAAACTTAAAATACAAACAGCAAGCGCCACAAGATAAGATGCCCTTGGCCATACTTTAAAACCGGCACTACCAGACGAGCGAAATAAATCAGTTGCAGGAATTTCGCGCGCCACACCCAAAGGCCAAATCGCAAAAGCCAAGGCCGTCAACAATCCATAAACGCCACCAAGCGCCAAAGGCGACCACTGAATAGAATAATTTTGCGGCAGAGGTAAAACATCTTGCAGAGCGGTGATCGCCACAAATGGCATAAGCGCACCAACAACAAGCCCAATAACTATACCGCCCACAGACAAGATTAAAATCTGCAATAAATAGATTTGAAAAATTAAATTTCCAGCAGCGCCTAAGCTTTTAAACGTTGCAATAACAGGACGTTTAGAATCTAAAAATGCACGAATTGCATTCGCAACCCCTACACCGCCAACAATAAGTGCCGTTAAACCAACCAAGGTTAAAAAATCAGAAAACCGAGTAATGTTACGAGATAGAGCAGGTGCGGCATTGCCACGTGACCTTACGCGCCAGCCTGCTTTTGGAAAACTTTCTTTAGCTTCTAAAACAAATTTTTCAACGCCTGCTTCACTGCTATCGTTTAGTGTTAACTTCCAAGTATTGCGAACAATAGATCCAGGCTTAACAAGGTTCGAGGCTTTTAACCCCTTATCACTCATCATCACACGCGGACCAAATCCAAAACCTGCACCCAATTTATCAGGTTCAACTGTTATAAAATCTAGAATCGTAAAAGTCTGCGAACCAATTTTAAGTGCATCACCAATGTCTAAATTTAAGCGTTCTGCCAAAAGCTGTTCAACCACAATTTTATCATCGCCCAATTGAGAAATTAAAATTTCTCCCTTAGTGCCTTCAAGCGTTCCATAAAGCGGATATAAATCATCAACCGATTTAAGCTCTATTAAGGCTTGGTTAGAAGCATCTGGCAATCTTGCCATGCCGCGCATAGAAATCGACTTACTAACAATGCCCTTTTCTTTTAAAAAAGAAATTTGATCTTTTTCCAATTCCAGCTGAGCTTGAGAAACAGAAACATCGCCACCTAAAATATTTTGCCCTTCTGAGGCAATGCCCTGCGTAATGGATCGTGATACAGAATTAACGCCAGAAATTGCCGCAACCCCTAAAGCAATGCAGGCAAGGAAAATGTAAAACCCTTTTAAACCGCCACGCAATTCACGAAGCGCAAATCTTAAAGCCAATAAAATGCCATGCGCTGGCTTTTTATTCTTGGTAACTTCAACAGCACCTAATGTGCCTTCAACACTCACGCACCTGCTCCCAAGTTTGCAGTTACACTGGCGGCAGATCTTTTACCAGGCTTGCGTTTTAGTTTAGTCGGCGCCTTAGTCACTCGCTTTACAGCTGGCCCATCTTCTATAGAGCCAGAATTTACCCGAACCGTTCTATCGCATTTTTCAGCCAATAATCTGTCATGGGTAACGAGCACCAAAGTCATGCCACGCTCGGCCTGTTTTTCAAATAACAAATCAGTAACCTGGTCGCCCGTTTCACCATCAAGGTTCCCCGTCGGCTCATCGGCGATAAGCAATTTAGGATTTGGAGCAAGCGCTCTTGCAATCGCAACACGTTGTTGTTCTCCGCCAGACATTTGTGCTGGATAGTGCGCAAGTCTTTCACCAAGGCCAACCGCAATTAATTCTTGTTTCGCGCGTTCAAACGCATTTTCTTTACCAGCTAATTCCAGCGGTACAGCTACATTTTCTAGCGCGGTCATATTTGGAATAAGGTGGAAGGATTGAAACACAATGCCAATGTTACGCCCACGAAATGAAGCTAACTCATCTTCATTTTTGCCAATCAAATTTGTGCCAGCGACTTCAACCGTTCCGCTATCTGCTTGCTCTAGCCCACCAAGCACCATCAACAATGTTGATTTACCAGACCCAGATGGCCCAACGATACCAATGCTTTGGCCCTGCGCCACTTCAAGGTTCATGCCTTTAAGCACATGCACTTTCGAAGCCCCCTCACCCAATGTTAGGTGAACATCTTTAAGCCTAATTGCATTTTTAATTTGTTTTAGGACTTCTTTTTCTTGAACTTTGGCCACGCTCGCTCCATTTGATATAATGTGTGTTACTAATATATGTGGTGCATATATTAGTAATTTCAATCTAAGTATTAAAGTCAATTATTGACCATAGGAAACCCCATATGTCACGTGAATTATTGGTAAGGTTAGCAAACAGAACAAAGCAATTGGCTATCGCTTCTTTAATAATCCTTACCACATTAGCGACAACACATATTTATGCTCAGGCGCAAGATACTCAAGATAAAAAAGCAATCAAAATCGTGGTACTTGGCGACAGTCTTTCCGCTGGATACGGCCTTAACCCAGGCAATTCCTTTCCAGAGAAATTACAAAAATCATTAATTCAAAAATACCCAAATATATTAATAGAAAATGCTGGTGTATCTGGCGACACATCTAGCGGTGGCCTTGCACGGTTAAACTGGTCGGTTCCCCATGACACCAATGGTGTCATTATAGAACTTGGCGCTAATGATGCATTGCGCGGAATTTCACCAAAGTTAACCGCAGATAATTTAGCAAAGATTATTGACCAACTGACAAAACGCGACATTAAAGTTTTACTTACCGGCATGTTAGCGCCACCCAATATGGGCGAAGATTACGCAAAAGAATTTAATCTAATTTACGAAAGTCTGGCTGAGACAAAAATGCTAATGTTCTACCCATTTTTTTTAGAGGGTGTCGCAGGTGATCCAAGCCTAAATCAAAAAGATGGCATTCACCCAACCGCAAAGGGCATAGATATTATTGTCGATAAAATGAGCCCAACAGTAGAGATGTTTATTTCATTTTTAGAAAGCTAACTGGTAATGTTAATTGGCAACGCTAGCGTTCCATCAACCGTTCTAAAATGGCTGGTGAAGCCTTAGCGATCATTTCATAAACACCTTCAAAAGCATCTATCGATTGCCCCCACGGGTCTGGCACATCTACGCCTTCAACACCTGCATAAT
Source organism: Hyphomicrobiales bacterium (assembly GCA_002400845.2). Classification (GTDB taxonomy): domain Bacteria; phylum Pseudomonadota; class Alphaproteobacteria; order Rhizobiales; family Rhizobiaceae; genus Salaquimonas. The sequence continues at coordinate 4,824 of NVRK02000030.1, read as the reverse complement.
TCATGAAATAATCTGTTTCAGCTTTTCCTGATCCAAGCTGATTTAAATCTTCTAAATTATCACGGTCCATTCCCAATATTAAATCAAATTCATTCAAATCTGACGCTGATAATTGTCTGCCACGTTGACCCGTAATATCCACGCCATTGTTTGCAGCAACTTTAATGGAAGACGCATTGGGCCTATCGCCGACATGCCAAGAACCCGTACCAGCCGATACCACTTCAATCATGCCAGCATATTTTGAGTTTTCAACACAATGCTTAAACACGCCTTCGGCCAAGGGCGAACGACAAATATTGCCCAAACACAACATCATTACTTTCTTTTTCTTCAAATCGGTCATAGCATTTAAATCCTGCACAATATTATACACACATTAGCATTAGTGAGTAGAACCATGAAAAATGAAAAACTAAAAGACCCAACGCTTAAAAACCCTCTGCTTAACAATACCGATCGAGATTTAGCCCTAAAATCACTTAACGGATGGACAAAATCTGAAGGCAGAAATGCAATTGGAAAAGAATTTATCTTTGCAGATTTCAAGGAGGCATTTGCCTTTATGACACGCGTTGCCCTTAAAGCTGAGCAAATGAACCATCATCCAGAATGGTCAAATGTTTATAAAACAGTTCTCGTTGCGCTAACGACACATGATCGTAAAGGCGTTACCAAACTGGATATCGAACTTGCCAATTATATGAATGAAATATCCACTTAGCTTGAACCAACACAGCCTAATACCCATTTATAGTATAGCGAACATGGATTAGGATATATAATTGAATTCAAAAATCAAAGGTTCCGAAATTAAAATTTTAGAAGGAGAAATCCTTTCTAACAAAAGACTTGCGCGACATTTTAAAAATGCTGATGAAAAAGCACAGAGCAATGGTGAAAAAGTCAAAAATAAATTTTGGAAGACACTAGCCAAAGCAAACAAGCAATTGCCAGCTGTAGAGCAAGTCGTTGCCGCTTATTATTGTGCCTTTGATCCAGATACACCCAACAGAACCAGAGCAATTTTATTAGCGGCGCTTGGCTATTTTGTTTTACCACTTGATACCATCCCAGATTTTTTATTCGGCTTTGGGTTCACCGATGATATTGCGGTATTAACCCTCGCATTTAGCGCGATAAAAGGCAGCATAAAACAAATACATATCGATGCGGCACGTAACAAATTAGGAAAACCTTGATAAGCTGTCAAAAATATCCGATTAAGACATTTACATTACAAAATTTAAAAACTTAATTGGTGGGTAACATTATGATTGGGTCAAAAGGACCACGCGGATATTTTGGTATCGGCATTGAAGGCGTTTCAAAACCAATGAACTTTGGCAATCTATCAAGATCTGCCTATGGATTTGGATCAAGCTTTGTATTTACAGTTGCACCTGGCAAACGAATATCAAAACCTGCATCAGACACAACATCGTCATACGAACATATGCCTTGGTATTCATTCGATGACGCGCAAACCATGACCCTACCTGATAAGTGCAGACTTGTGGGCGTAGAACTGACCGAAGATGCGATTGAGCTTCCAAGTTTTCACCACCCAACAAGAGCTGCTTACATATTAGGCCCAGAAGGTGGCTCTCTTTCGCCTGAAATGCAGGAAAAATGCGAATTCATTGTCAAAATTCCAATCACTTACTGCATCAATGTCGCTATGGCTGGCGTGGTTGTTATGTATGACAGAATGGTGTCATTAGGCCGCTTTGCAGAAAGGCCAATTGCAACAGGCGGGCCAAAGGAATTTTTAAAACCACACGTACATGGCAAACCGCTTTATCACGGTGGCAAGCGCCTTAAAGGAATAAAAGGACGCGATAGAACCACCAAGGTTGGAAAACTATTGGGCGAAGAGTAATATTAAAAAATATTGAGTTAGAACAAATTATCGCCAATATTTTCTGTTTTTCAGAATTGGTGAAGTAAAATTGCACTATTAACAAAGAAAATCTTGAATTAACTAAAACTGTTCACGCTTTGGTAACTCAAAATAAAGCATATTACTTCCAGCTAATTTATGAGCGGCCTTTAGTTAAACCCAATTGAGGGATGCATTAACTTATATGCAACAGATAGGCCGAGCATCCGCGATTTGCGGCAATTTGAAGAGCAAGTGAGAATAAACATCATGAAAAAAACGACCCTCGCCAAATTGGCAACCTGTATTATCTTGGCACCACTTGTAGCGACACCCGCTCTTGCGCAATCCCCAAGTCAGATAAAGCAAAATAAAGCATGGGGTTCTTACAACCATAAAACAGCTGAAGGTAAGGTTTGTTTTGTGCTTTCAGTACCAACTGAAAAACTACCTGTTAAAAAAGGCAACTCAGTAATTGACCATGGCGACATTTATTTTACACTTACAAAACGCCCGGGCCAAAATGTACGCTTAGAGCCACAATTTAAAGCCGGTTACTCCTTGCAAGAAAACTCAAAAGTTACCATCGACATTGATGGCAACAAATATATGATGTTTTCACGCGGTCCAGATGCTTGGTTAGAAAACCCAGCAGAAGAAAGCGCAATGGTTAATTCCATGAAAGTTGGCAGTAAAATGAAAATTTTTGCAGCTTCTCGCCGTGGCACAAAAACAAATTACACATATTCGCTTTCAGGCGTAACTGCCTCGCTAAACGACATAGCCAACTGCAAATAGTTTAAACGACATTCAAAATGCCAGTCTGAAACGCCCAAGAGCAGATCAGATTGGCATTTTGCGTTTCAAACATAATAAATTTGTTTTACGTGCGTTTCTATAGTTTTCATGCTATTGCCGCATAAATTCACAAATTATAAAAAGATAAAGAAAATGGCCGTTTCAATCGACCTTACAAATCCGCAATCGCGTCCACAAGTTGCCTCAACAATTGATCCAGAAATATACACTGGCATCAATGATAATAAAATGCCGCTTATTGGCCTTACAAGAGCAGACCTTGCAAAGACGCTTAGTGAGACTTGCGTGCCAGAAAAGCAAGCACGCATGCGTGCCAGCCAAATTTGGCATTGGCTTTACATTCGTGGCGCATCTGATTTTGCATCCATGCAAAATATCGGCAAAGATTTACGTGTACAATTAGATAAACATTTCACGATTGCGCGACCTATTGTTACTGCCGAACAAATTTCTAAAGATGGCACCCGCAAATGGCTTATGGAATTTCCAAGCCGTGGCGCAGGTAAACCTGTAGAGATCGAAACAGTTTACATACCAGAAGAAGGCCGCGGCACGCTTTGTATTTCTAGCCAAGTTGGTTGCACACTTACCTGTACTTTTTGTCATACGGGTACGCAAAAACTGGTGCGTAATTTAACGGCTGAAGAAGTTTTGGTACAGCTGCTGGTCGCACGTGATCGCTTGGGAGATTTCCCTGATAAAGAAACACCGCAAGGGGCAATTGTACCGGGCGAAGGCCGCAAAGTAACCAACATTGTTATGATGGGCATGGGCGAACCCTTGTACAATTATGAAAATGTGAAGAACGCATTGCTAATCGCATCTGACGGTGATGGACTTGCACTTTCTAAACGTCGCATCACACTTTCTACTTCTGGCGTGGTGCCATTCATTCAAAAAACCGGCGAAGACCTTGGCTGTATTTTGGCAATTTCATTGCACGCAACCAACGACAAATTGCGCGATGTGTTGGTGCCAATCAATAAAAAATATCCACTTGAAAAATTGTTAGATGCTTGCCGCAATTATCCAGGCGCTTCTAACTCTCGCCGCATCACCTTTGAATATGTCATGCTAAAAGACGTAAACGACAGCCTTAAAGACGCCAAAGAATTGGTGAAAATTCTAAAAGGCATACCAGCCAAGGTGAACCTTATTCCGTTTAACCCATGGCCAGGGTCGCAATATGAATGCTCAAGCTGGGATCAGATTGAAAAATTTGCAGAATTCATTAATGCCAATGGCTACGCATCGCCTATTCGCACACCAAGGGGCAGTGATATATTAGCCGCCTGTGGTCAGCTAAAATCTGAATCTGAACGCATGCGCAAAAAAGACCGCGACGCCCTAGAAGCAACACGGTTGCAAGCAATGATGATTGCTGGACACGGTGAGGAATAAGTGAAGACTAGAACGAGGACCCATTGCAAATGCAACTTATCGGCCACTTAATCATACGCCTCATTGCCATAATTTTTGGCGTAAGCCTTGCAATATTTGCGTCCAGCATATTCATATCGTTCGGTATGTTCACTGGCATGTTTGAGCAATTTTTTACCGATGTCGAATATGTATTGGACACTAATATTGGCGATACCGACCCTATTGTTGCATTGTTGGTGATAGGCGCTGGCTTCTTTTCTAGTTTTAAAATCGTAAGCCTTGCAATCATTCCAATTTTTTTGGCGATCAGTTTAGCAGAAGGCATGCGCTGGCAAGGCCTAACCATTAATTTGGTGATGGGTGGTGTGGTAAGCCTATTTGCAGGCATCACCGCAATACCAAGTGCAACTGGCGGTTTGCCCTCAGACGGTACATTGGTAATATTACTGGCAACAGGGTTTATCGGCGGCTTTGTCTATTGGCTAATCGCTGGGCGAAGTGCTGGGTTATGGCTCAGTTCAAATCGCAGGTTGAACGTTAGTGAAGCGCAAGATTTGGATAAATAAAGCGCACGTAGATCGAAGCGTAGCTGAGTGATGCGCAAGGTTTAAGCAAATAAAAATGGCTCAGTTCAAATCACACGTAGACTGAGCATGCAGTTCTCGTCGCACGTAGACTGAACGAAAGTGAAGGATGCGCAAGACTAGAACCACTAAAAAAGGAAGCGCAAAGTTTGGATC
>NVRK02000003.1 GCA_002400845.2 Hyphomicrobiales bacterium | reverse complement strand
CCCCAATATTTTGGATGCAATACTAATGCAAAATCTGCATCGCCGTGTTCTGGCTGTAATCCACCCCAGCCAGCGAATTTTCCGTTTATGAGAAATGCCCATGGTCCGTATCCATGCGTATCCCAGATTTTCTGTTTTTCTTTTAGAAAATCACGGCAGTTTTCTACTGAGAAGCTATTTGAAAGTAGAGGGAGTTGTTCTCCAACTTTTTGGTTGTTCATAAGTTCGATAATTTGGTTTTCTTCAATATCTGACAAATGCACGAAACTTAACGTGTCCATCTAATTTCCTATTTGAAAATCAATTTTCATTTCACCACTATACTCAAATTTATAAGCGGGAAAGTTTTTAATTTTTAATATGATTGCACTCAAATGCTTATCAAGGTTAGTTAATAAATTTATCTCGATACTGCTTTGGCGATAATCCAGTCCAGCGCTTATGTGCCAGTGTGAATGGCGGCGTAGATGCGTAGTCTAACAGGCCAGCAATCGTTTTGACCGAAAGGTTTGATTCAGATAGCAGGTTATGCGCCGTGGTTTCTCGTGCCTCTTCTCTGATATCAGAAAAATGAGCGTCTTCTGCTGCAAGTAATCTTTGAAGCTTTTTTGGACCAACTTTTAACGATGAAGCAATCGCTTCGAGGTTACATTTTTTGGTTCCAAAAATACTCAACAATGCCATTGATACGATATTGCTCATGGATGGGTTTCGCTTGAATGGCGAATGTTCTAGCCGCGATTTAATATAATATTCCATTGTTTGCTGAGCCGATAAAATATTTTGTCTAATTTCAGCTTCGATGACGTCTAGATTAAAAATTAACTCGAAATGATCTGATTTAAATTCAACATTGCCCGGATATTTATCCCGGTTTTGTTCAAAGCCTAGTGGCTGCGGATATGGAAATTTTGTGACGCGCGCAAGTGGTTCAGTCGTTTGGGCAATTGCTGTCATCATTAAGTTGATTGAGCACAGAATATATTCTTGTATCTGTCGTTGCTTGCTATCATTGCTTTCAAAATTCACTCTTAGAGTGGCTTCTTTACGCGTGTAATCTTTTATCAATTCAAGGCTGAAAGCATTTGAATAATATTCTAAGTGATTTGAATAAGCTTTCACCCAATTCTCTAGCGTGTCCTCAAAATGTGAAATATACATCGCTGGTCCAAAATTTTGAAAATATGGCGCGCAACTTTTTGCCCAATCGCAACCCAATAAAGGCGCGTTCAGCGTTTTTGATGCATTTTCCATTGCACTGGCTAGTTTTTCATATGAAATATAAACGTCAAAATTTGCGAACAAATCTAATTCTAGATTCGCATTGCGCATTATTAATTCTGCGTCCCCGTCGTAGTCACTTATGGTTCCTAAGAAACCAATAAGTGATGTCGAACGAATAAATGGGCCCCCGACCATATTCTATCACCCCGATAAATTAATGAACTGTCCTATCGAACAATAAAGCTTAAAAAAATAGAGCATATTGTCCCCTTATATTAACGTAAGCGTAACATCAGGTCGAATCGTTTTTTAAAGACGAATAAACTGTGGTTAATTGGTTGGTTGATTCGACTGTGAAAAAATCGTTTAACATACTGAAAATAAAGATTTTTTTCTTTTTATTATGGTTTTTTATGATTGCTAAAGTTCATAACTGAACCAAATAGAGGTTGCACTAAGAGGAATTGCGACATCCACGAATGTGACTTTATTGTCACACATGTGTCGCTAAATTAGGGGTTGTAGGCAGTCGGTGAGTTAAACCTAACGAATAGTTAATAATGGGGGACTCTTGCGTATCGACTGTAGAGAAGCGGTCTGGCAAATATCGTCTTAACTTTGCTCGTAATGAGTCTAATTATATTTTGGTCAGGGGGCCGTTTTAATGATTTTCCGCAATAAACTGAGTAAATACCTACTCGCAACCGTATCCGCAGGCGCAATGATGTTGAACACATCGGCTTTTGCAAACCCCGATGGCGCAACAATAATTGTAGGCGACGTAGATATATCTGGCATTGGTTCAGATCACGTCATTATTGATAGTAATACGGATAGAGCGATTGTAGACTGGAACCAGTTCTCTATTGGGCTTGGCGAAACAACAACTATCAATCAAGTGTCAGATGATGCGGCAATCCTTAATCGCGTAACGGGCGGAAACGTTACGGAGATTTTTGGTACCCTAGAATCTAATGGCCAAGTGTATTTAATCAATGAGAATGGTATACTTGTTGGTGAAAGCGGAGTTGTTGAAACAAACGGTGTTGTTCTTTCTACTTTAGATGTTTCTAATTCTGACTTCTTGGGCGCTGGCGATATGCTGTTCAGCGAGGGAATTGACGCAGGCAACGGCATTGAAATTCACGGTAAAATTCGCTCTGTTTCAGGCGGTGATATTTTCATTCTATCGCGTGAAATAACAATCGGCGAAACTGGCGAAATTGATGCCAATGGTGGTTATGTAGGCCTTGGTGCTGGTCAAGAAATTCTTCTTAAGCCTGTAGACAGCGGTGAGGGTCGTATTTCTATCCGCGCTGGTAAAGGTAAAATTGTTAACCGTGGTACAGTTCAAGGTGTTGTTGCAGAGCTTAAAGCTGCTGGCGGCAATGAATATGCGCTTGCCATTAATAACTCAGGCGTAGTGCGCGCTAAAGGCTACACTAAAAGGGGTGGCAAAATTCTTCTTGGTGGCGGTGGTAAAGTCCGCAATACAGGCAAATTGATTGCGCGTAAAAAGGTTGTTATTCGCTCTAAAGTTATGATCGAAAACAAAGGTTTGGTTAAGGCTGGAAATGGCGATAAGGGCGGCGAAATTATCTTCGAAGCACCAGAAATCGTTGTTGGAAATGGTTCGTTTCTAGATGTATCTGGCGCACTTGGTGGCGGTCGCGCATTCATTGGTGGCGGTTATCAAGGTTCAGCAGTCGATCACGATGGTAATGCAGTCGATATTAGCGAAAATGCAACAAATGTAATTATTGAATCTGGCGCTGTTATTTCAGCAGATGCAACCGTTTCTGGCGATGCTGGCGATGTTGTGATCTGGTCTGATGACTCAACTGTATTTGCAGGGTCTGTATCTGCCACAGCTGTTGATGGTGTTGGTGGTGACGCAGAGATTTCTGGTAAGCGTTCCCTTAACCTAGCCGGCTTTGGTGTTGATCTTGCTGGTTCGCAAGGTGGCGGTACACTGCTGCTTGATCCAGATGATATTACTGTTTCGGCTGCTGGTGGCTCAAATACGGCTACTGGTGTGAATGTGATCTTAGATGACGATATCGAAGCACTTCTTAATGCTGGTACAAATGTAGAGATAAAAACTGGCGGTGCTGGTGGTTCTACTACTGTTGTTGGTTATACGGGTGGTGCTGGTGGTTCTGGCGATATTAATTTTGAAGCTGGTACACGCATTTTATGGTCTGAAAATAACGATGATAATGCACTGTTTACAGTAAGTGCTGCAAACGACATTAATGCGCTTGATGATGTGATTATACAAAACTCTGG
>NVRK02000029.1 GCA_002400845.2 Hyphomicrobiales bacterium | reverse complement strand
GGCGGTATTGCTGCCACATCAGGGCATTGGATATCAGGTGAGTTAGGTGAAGCCGTTGACATAACCAACACTGCGAAAATTAGTGTTGATGGGGACCATATGCGCGGCATACGTGCTTGGTCAAATGGCGGTGATGTTAGTGTAACGAATGAAGGTGAAATCGTTACAAAGGGTTATAAAGGCCGCGCGATTCAAGCCACTAGTGGCAATACTGGCGAATGTACATGGGAGTTCAACTCAGAAACTAATTCCGATGAATGTCTAACAGCCACACCGGTTGTCTCGGGTGGCAAGATTACTGTCGATAATAAAGGCGTTATTTCAACTGATGGTGAAAAAGCACGTGCTATTCTTGCAAGGTCTGCGGGCGGCGAAATTAAAATAACCAACACTGGCATTATAAATACCACTAGCAAAAAGTCAGAGGGTATTTACGCAAGAAGCGGCAACAAAGATACGCGATATATGGCCCAACATATTGTTGGTAACGCAATTGAGATTACCAATAAAGCCGCTATTACCACTTTGGGCGAAGAGTCTGAGGGCATTGATGCTTGGTCAAATGGTGGTGCAGTAACCGTTACCAATGACGGCGATATTACGACCAGCGGTGATTATTCACGAGGCATTCAGGCTGAATCTGGAAGCAAACGCAGCAATGAGGATTATGCCAACCAGATTGGTGGCACAGTAGATGTAACAAATAACAATGCGATTAGCACAGAAGGCAAAGATGCAGCCAGCATCAAAGCTTGGTCAAATGGCGGCGCAGTAACCGTTACCAATGCAGGCGCATTATCTACGACTGGTGAAAATTCTCGCGGCATTTCAGCAGGTTCTGGAAATTCACGAACAGCAGACAGCCGTGTCGTTCAAGAGGGCGGTAATGTAACGGTTATTAATTCTGGAACGATTGACACTTTGCTGAGTGATTCAATAGCGATAGAGGCGTGGTCAAATGGCGGTGATATATCTGTCACTAATGATGCCGCGCTTACGACCAAAGGAAAAGATTCAACAGGCCTTCGTGCAAGCTCAGGCAATGCAAATACTTCGGATAATCGAGAAGTATATGGCGGCGGCGATATTATTATCACCAACAATGCTGCCATCTCTACACTTGGTGAAGGCGCGTTTGGCTATGATTCAGGCGGCATTGCGGCTTGGTCAAATGGCGGTGATGTAACTGTAAAGAACACAGCTACTGTTGAAACTAAGGGCGACAATTCAGACGCTATTCATGCAAATAGCGGTGACAAAACCACAGCAAACATTGCAGAGTTAAATGAAGGTGCTGTCATTGTAGACAATGATGCAACGCTAACAACCTATGCAACCAGATCACGCGGTATAAGTGCTTCATCAAATGGTGGCGTGGTTACTGTTACCAATGACGGTGATATTACCACTAAGGGCGCAGAATCAAGAGGCATTAACGCAAATTCTGGTAGTACGTTTGATGGCGAAGGGTACACCAAGCAAGTGGGTGGCATCGTAGATGTTACAAATAACAATGCGATAAGCACAGAAGGCAAAGATGCAGCCAGCATCAAAGCTTGGTCAAATGGCGGCGCAGTTAGCGTTACCAATGCAGGTGCATTATCTACGACTGGTGAAGATTCTTACGGTCTATCGGCCACCTCTGGGAATGTAAGTACCAATGATGGACAAGCAGTTCAAAAAGGCGGCGCAGTAACAGTCACAAACAACAATACGGTTAAGACAACAGGGCAAAATTCTGACAGCATCAAAGCATGGTCAAATGGTGGCGCAGTCACTGTAAACAATACAGGCGCAGTCTCTACCGATGGTGAAAACTCGCGCGGTATTTCCGCAGGCTCTGGAAATTCACAGACAGATGAAGGTAGAGAAGTACAAGAGGGTGGCAATGTAACCGTTACAAACACTGGGATTATTGCCACACTCAAAAATTATGCAAGTGCCATTTCTGCTTGGTCAAATGGTGGAACAATTGATGTTACCACGCAGGGTGCAATTTCTACCAAGGGCGATGATTCAGCTGGCATACAGGCATTCTCTGGCAATTCGAGAACAGAGGATCGCGTACCACAGCTTGGCAAAAATATTAATGTTACCAATAATAGCGATATTTCAACAACTGGTTCTAATTCAGACGGCATTATTGCTTGGTCAAATGGCGGTGATGTGAAGGTCGATAATAACGCGGCTATTCAGACAGCTGGCGAAGAATCTTATGCGATTGGCGCTTTTTCTGGCGAGGCAAGAGAAGGTTTTGCAGCACACGATGGCGGTGCTGTTACAGTCAATAATTTTGCCGCGCTAACAACGACGGGTGATAAGTCTACTGCAATTAAAGTGCAATCCGTTGGTGGCTTGGTAACGATTAATAATGAAGGTAAAATTGATACCCAAGCTGGCATCGGCATTCTTGCTGCCAGCATCAATGGCGGTGACGTAAACATTACCAACAAAGCAGAAATTTCTGGCAAATCACTAGCGATAGGAATCTTTGCACAAGACGCTTCCCAAGAAGAGAGTGACGAGGCTGGACCTCCTACATTTGGTGCCGCAAAAGGCACGATCACAAATGAAGGCAAAATCGACATTAGCGGTGAAGACAGCTTAGGCCTAGTGATGATGGCGACAGATTCAGCAACCATTACCAATAAAGCTGATGTAACAGTGGTTGGCCAAACAGCTATAACTGCGCTTGGTGTAAAATCTGCAACAGTTAATAATACGGGCAATGTTAGCCTAACGCGCAGTTGGTCTGAAAGTGATACATGGAACCCTGCAATTGGCGTTTTGACAATGGGCTTGGCGACATTAACAAATAGTGGTGATGTCACAACAACTGGCGCGTTAATGCACGGTCTATATGTTGGCGGTGTTGATACTCAATTTGGCGGTGCTGGCGCAGCAATGTTAACCAATTCTGGTAGCATTATAACAAATGGTGCTGGTTCAGCTGGCATTAGCGCACGTTTATTCGGTGCGGGTGATTTTACAAATACAGGTTCTATTCTAACCAACAGCGCAGCAAATGCTGTTGAACTAGAATGGAAAAAATCTGAAGGTGATGTGGAATATAGTGATCCAGAAACAGGTGAAACTGTAGATGCCCCTACCACTTCAATTGCTTATCTAAGCAATGAAGGAACTATAGAGGCTAAAGACGGTTTAGCAATTTCATCTGTGGGTTTGATTGATCGCATAACCAATTCGGGCACCATCATTGGTGGCGCTTCTCTTGGCGACCAAGATGACTTTTTTGCTAATGGCGTTGATGGAATTTTAAAAGGTAATTTTGATCTTGGTGCTGGTGAAGATGCACTATTGGTGAGTAATCTGGGTATAGAAGAAGCTACCTTTGATGGCGGACAAGGAACTGATAGTGTTGGTTTTACTGACGGCGGTGATATTGCTGACAGTAAATTCTCAAACTTTGAGATTGCAAATCTATTATCAGGAAATTTCTCAGGTAGCGGCCTCAATGCCTTTACTAAAGAAGTGAATGTTGATGGTGGCTATTTATTGATTGGCGCTGATGAAACGACGCAAATAGTTGGTGACTTAAATGTAAATACTGGTGGCATCTATTTAGGTGCAACATCTGCAGATGAATATGCGAGTATAAATGTTGGCGGCAGTGCAATTTTTGCAAGCACATCTTTATTGAATGTTGTTGTCTCAGATCCAAATCAATTATTGGGCGATGATAAACTTGCGATGATTAACGCAACCGTAATTGATTTTAAAGATCTTGATAATGAAACAGAAGAGGCATTTGAAATTGCTGATGATTACACCGCACTAAATTTTTCAGGTATTGTTTCTGACAATGATGCTGGTGGTCAGTCACTAATAGTAAGTGTTATTGAAACACTGACTGCATTGATTGAAACGGTCAACGAAAAAACCGCTGAAAAATTAGAAAAAGTCATTGAGTTTGTTCAAGCAGACGATGAAACTCTAAATACAGAACAAAAAAATATAGTTGACTTTGTTCATAAGCAATTGGCCCTATCTCACGATGGAAATGAGGAACGCCTTGAAGCTTTTGTTGAAGAGATAACAAGCAACCAATCCACTCAATCAAACAATGCTGTGCAATCTTCTAGTACGAAAACTGCAATGAATATTTCTAGTGGTCGTGTTGTTGTGCGTACGAGTGGCGCTGGGAGCGCTGGGAGCAATGACAGTTCTGGTCCTAACGCAAATGGCTATGCGCCAGAAAACAAACAGCATGCTGCAATCCGTCATATAAATTCTATGACCGATGAGGGCAATGAAGGAAGTATGACCTTTAGCCAAACAGGACAAGCTTGGATACAATTGTTTAAAGGTCGTATTTCTGAAAAAACTTCTTCAAGTAAATTGTCAGGTGGAAATTGGGGTGGTGCTGCTGGCATAGATTACATGCTAGACAATAATAATGTTGTTGGAATGGCATTTGTATTCTCAGACTCAAAAGCCACATCAAGACCAAATTTAGAAGTTTCAACAACAGATACACAAACATTTGGCTTAACGGCATATGGGGGTGGCGTAAATGAATATGGCACAGGTTATTCTGGATCGTTGGGCTATTTCCGTAGCAAACACGAAGGTTCAAGAAGTTCAGTTTCAGGTAATTACAAATCTGAATATGACAGCAATACATTTGTTGTGCGTGGCGGAGTTTCGCAAACATTTAAGGCGGATGGCGTAACGTTCGTTCCGCAGGCAAGCTTAACCTATACACGTTCTAATATTGATGCCTATGCAGAAACAGGTGGTGGTGTTCCAAAAACGATGGACGCATTAACAACCCAAAGTCTGCTTGGTTCATTTGGCGCGTCGGTTTCCACAGTACAATTTGGTGATGGGGTAACGTTCATTCCGGAATTACATGTAAATGCATTATATGAATTTAACGATGTACTGGGTTCTTATACGGGGTCGCTAGCTGGTATTAATGGCAGTAACTTTAGCGCAGACATAAATGCAACCGACAGACTAAAATGGAATGTGGGTGCATCGGTTAAAATAGATCATACTCAGCGATTTAATTCTGAGGTGCTAGTAGATTCTATCTTTAGCGATAGCGGCAGTGAGCAAATTGTTAAATACAAAGGCAGCTATAAATTCTAAAATTGTACCAAATGATTTAAGGAGCGCGACAATCAAATTACTTAGTCAGTTGCGCTTCTACAAATTGGTCCGCTGCTGCATGCATCCCAATATTTTTAGTATTCGCTAATGCAATAATCATATCTAATGTTTTGGGTAACGCTAATAAGCGTTCTTCCAAATATTGTGGATTATTTATTTTTTGAATTTCCATTGAGACGTTTATAATCCCGCCAGCATTTACAACATAATCAGGTGCATAAAAAATACCTTTTGTTTTTAAAAGGTCGCCAATTCTAAATTCTGAGAGTTGGTTATTTGCCGCCCCTACAATTACAGTTACCTTTAGTCGGCTAACTGTATCTATGTTTAAACAGGCGCCCATGGCGCAGGGCGAAAACACATCAGCCTCAACGTCATAAATATCGTCAAGGTCTATAGCTGTGGCATCAAATTGATCTACGGCCTTTGTTATAATTTCTTTGTTTAAATCTGTCACAAAAAGGTGCGCGCCATCTGCATATAACATTTGTGATAAATGCCAACCAACATGCCCAAGTCCTTGAACAGCAATGCGTATGCCCTTTAATTTGGAGCGACCTAATTTATATTCAACGGCTCGTTTCAAGCACAAATATACACCGCGAGCAGTAACAGGCGAGGGATCACCACTTGCAAATTCACCACTTTCTAATCCTGCTACATAGCAAGTCTCTTCAGAAACAATTTCCATATCGCTTGGAGAAATTCCAACATCTTCGGCCGTGTAATAAGTCCCGTCTAAAGAGTCTACGAATTTTCCAAATGCGCGCATCATTTCAGGCGTTTTTTTAGTGCCGATAATAACAGCTTTGCCGCCACCAAGGGGAAGATTGGCAGACCTGTTTTTATAAGTCATGCCGCGCGATAAACGTTGAACATCATTGATGGCCTCTTCAAGAGAAGCATAGTTCCAAAATCTACATCCACCAGCGGCTGGGCCATGTTTGGTTGAATGTACAGAAATAAGCGCACGCAAACCAGATTTCGCATCTTCGCAATATTGCAAATTCTCATAACCACTAAGTGCGGGTAGTTGCGTAATTTTCATTTCATTGCCTTTAGGTTATGCGTTTTCTTTATTATTACTAGATTTTGTTGATCTACTTTTTTCGACGGTTCCTTATTGGTTTTAAAATCATTCAAGAGTGCATCACGCTTAGAATAGTAATCCTCTAAAGCTTCCATTTTAACTGGGCCAAAACCACGAATGGCATCAGGCAAAGATAAAAGCTCAATCGCAATATTTGAGTTCTTTTTGGTTAGCTTAGAAGTAACAAGTTTAATGTCAGCTTCATATTGCGTAATTAATGCACGTTCGGCCTTGCGCTCAGCAGTGTAACCAAACACATCAAAAGGCGTTCCGCGAAGGCTTTTCATCTTTGCTAATAAACTAAATATTTTTAAAGTCGCTGGACCAAATTTACGTTTCTTAGGCCTGCCATTGGGCATTTTACCTGGCAAAAATGGCGGGGCTAAATTGAAGGTGAGTTTAAAGTCGCCATCAAATTGATCCTTAATTTGTTGCAAAAATTCTGGGGTAGAATAAAGCCGACCAACTTCATATTCATCCTTGTAAGAAAGCAGTTTGGCGTAATTTAAAGCAATCGTTCGAACAAGTTTTGTATGCGCTGGTTTCGTCAAAATATTCTTCGTTGAGGTATCAATATCATTGATGGATGTTCTGTATTTTTCTTCAAGTTTTGCATCTTGATAATTTGCAAGATGCTTGGCGCGATGCTCAATCAATTCAGCCAAGGTAAACGCATCTTGCTGTTTGCCTGTAATTTTTGGTTTTATGCTCTGTTTTAATTTTACGGGGTCATCGGCTAATAAACGTCCCCAATTAAACGCCTCGATATTTGCTTTAACAGCAACGCCATTAAGTTCAATTGCTTGCATCAGCGTTTCGCGTCCAATAGGTATTAGGCCCAATTGCCAAGCATACCCCATCATCAAAATATTCACTGCTATTTCGTTTCCAGTGAGAGCCAATGCTATTTCAGAAAAATTATAAAAATGTTCTCGGCTTCCCAAAGCATCTTCGATTGATTTTTCTACCGTAACATTTTGAAAATCAAAATCTCGGTCAAATACGAATTTTGAAACAGGAACCAGTTTCGAGTTTATAACGCCATTTGTTATATTGGCTTGGCATAATATTTTTGCCTCATCGGCGGATGCCACAACGCTGTCTGCTGCCAGTAATAGATTAGCCGCGCCATTTGGAATCCTCGGCGCTTTACTGCCCTTGTTTAAGGCCGATATCCTTATGTGGCTCAAAACCGCACCACCCTTTTGTGCAAGGCCAGCCATATCCATAACCATTGGTGTGTTGTTTTCCAAATGCGCTGCCATGCCTAGCAACGCACCAATGGTCAATATGCCAGTGCCACCCACGCCTGTTACGGCAATGTTCCAAGTATTGTCCAGGGCTGGAAGCTTTGGCTCTGCTAGATGCGAAATATCAGCGGCATTGCGTTTGCTTGGTTTTTTCAACCCACCACCATTAATGGTAACAAAAGAAGGACAAAAACCATTTACACATGACATGTCTTTGTTACACGCTGATTGATTGATCTCGCGTTTGCGACCAAATTCAGTTTCCTTAGGATCAATTGCAATGCAATTAGATTGAACAGAACAATCGCCACAGCCTTCACAGACCGCCGCATTAATAAAGACACGACGTTTAGGGTCTTCAATTATTTTTCGCTTACGACGACGACGCAATTCTGCGGCGCAGGTTTGGTCGTAGACAATTGCAGTTGTCCCTTCCACGTCGCGAATTTTTTCCATGATTGGATCCATATGGTCGCGATGTTTAAGAATTACGCCAGGAGCTAGGTCAGATGATTTATATTTGTCAGGGTCATCGCTCACCAAGTGAATTTCTTTTACGCCTTCATGGTACAGCTGATGTGTTATTTGTTGAGGCGATAATTCGCCGTCAATTTTCTGGCCGCCCGTCATAGCAACAGCGTCATTGTATAACACTTTATAGGTAATGTTTGCGCCAGCCGCTACAGACTGCCGAATTGCCAAAATACCAGAATGAAAATAAGTGCCGTCGCCTAAATTTACAAATCTGTGTTTCTCATCTGTAAAGTTACTTATGGCAGACCAAGTTACACCTTCTCCGCCCATTTGTGTAAACGTATCAGTGTCTCTATCCATCCAACGCACCATATAATGGCAACCAATGCCTGCCATGGCCTTTGAACCTTTGGGTACTTTTGTGGAGATGTTATGTGGGCAACCTGCGCAATAATGCGGTGTTCTTGCAATAGCGGAAGGCTTTGCGCCAAGTGCAATTGATTTTTGTAAATCAAGTTCTGCAATTTTCTTTTGAATGTGAGATTGCAATCCTTCTGGTAAATTATATCTGGTTAATCTATGCGCAATTGCATGGGCCACTTTGCCAACCGTTAACCCACTCGACAATGGCAAAAATGGTTTATCTTCATCGTCAAATTTACCAATAATGCGTGGGCGAACATCCAAACGCCAATTAAACAATTGTTGTTTGATTTGATTTTCAATTATCTCGCGACGTTCTTCAACGATTAAGACTTCTTTTAACCCTTCAGAAAAATGGCGAATGCCATGAGGCTCTAAAGGCCACGGCATACGAACCTTAAACAGACGAAGCCCAATCGCTTCTACTTCTTTCTGTCCAATTTCAAGCAACTCAAGCGCCTGAATAACATCTTCATAAGCTTTGCCCGAAGCCACAATGCCAATGCGTGGTTTTTTACAGTTGATGGTAGTTTGGTCGATTTTATTAGCGCGCGCAAATGCCAGTGCGGCATAAACTTTGTGCTCATGAAGTCGCTCATCTTGTATCAATGGTTCATCTGGCCATCTAAGATTTACGCCACTTTCAGGCATCTCAAAATCATCTGGTAAAATAATTTTGGTTTGTTCTTGTGCTAGATCAACAGAGGAGGTTGTTTCTATTGTTTCTGAAATTACTTTGTAACCAACCCAACAACCAGAATAGCGCGACATTGCAATGCCAAGTAATCCCATTCTTAAGAATTCATGGATTGAGGATGGATAAAGCATTGGCATAACTGCCGATGTAAATGCATGATCTGACTGGTGAGGAATGGTTGATGATTTGCAGGTGTGGTCATCGCCAGCAATGGCTAATACACCGCCATGTTTTGATGTACCTGCTGCATTGCCGTGTTTGAAAACATCGCCGCATCTGTCTACGCCCGGCCCTTTACCGTACCAAATACCAAGCACACCATCTTTGTTGGCTTGTGGTGATAGGTGTGTTTGTTGCGACCCCCAAATGGCAGTTGCGGCTAAGTCTTCATTTAAGCCTGGTTGAAATACTATATTAGATTTATCTAGGATTTCTTTTGCAGCTAACAAGCTAATGTCGTAGCCCCCAATTGGCGAGCCGCGATATCCAGAAATGTATGTGGCAGTATTTAAGCCAGCCTCGCGGTCCAGCCGCATTTGCGTGATGGGCAAGCGCACAAGGGCCTGCGTACCTGTCATAAAGACACGGCCAGTTTGTGCCGTATATTTGTCGTCCAACGAAAACGGTTTACTCATAATTCCTCCACAAGCTTCCCGTCCGCCAAAGTCTTATGTGTCATATGTCGCAGATATAATATTCTATAAAACTTAACAAGTTTTACTGGTAATCTGCTGATGTGCGGACGAAGCAGTAAAAATGTATCTCGGTATTGAGAGGATATCGTAACTATATGTCTCGTTTATTCTTGAAAATTAGCTACCTTATCCTATTTCAGTTATTCTAATCGTAACAATGTTGTTAGATGGGGTGTGACCCAAATACGTAATGAAAAACTAAAGCAATGACGAAATTATATCATTAAAGTGGAACGCTAGATGAATTTTTCACTTCTCTTAGCGTGAGGCTTGTGTGCAGTGCCGCTACATTGGGTAGCCCCATTAATGAGTTTTTGATAGTTTTTTCATAATCTTCCACGCTTCTAGCAAGTACGCGCAGAATGTAATCATGGTCGCCAGTCATTGTGTAACACTGGTTAACCGCTGGAATATGCTTAACAGCAGCTTCAAAAGCATTTAGACCTTCGCGGCTATGCTCCTTCATGCGAACTTGGCAGAAAAATACAATTTCAAAACCAACAGCGGCAGGATTTACAACAAAGCGCCGCTCTTCAACGATGCCAGATTCTTTCATTTTGGCAAGTCGACGCCAGCAAGGTGTGTGGCTTAAGCCAGTTTCCTCACCTAACTCACGCATGGTTAAATCTGGGTTTTTCTGTAACGCTCGTAATATACGTCTGTCAGCGTCGTCCATTTTATCATACCTTTATCCCACACCAGTTATTCTTCTTCTTACTGCTGTTGCTAAGCCTGTTACTCGTTAAACAACGGCCAGATAAGGATTGTATTTAAATAATTATAGCACAAAAATTGATTTTTCCAAAACTGTTGCGTCAAATTGTTATAAATAGAAACGTAGTCCTAATTTTTTGTCACATAACAAGATAAAATTTCTCACCATTGGTAAGTTGTTGAGTGTATAGCAACACCGTCCTATAAATGGTCGGTTTTGCTTAGGGGGGGGTGGGTAAGGTTGTGAATTCTAGAGAGGCATTTAAGTGCTAGAAATAGAAGTCTTCATCCTTACAAATAAATATCCGCGTTTAAAATTTAGTGCGGAGAAAGTTAAACTGTACTTTTAATTTGTTATATAACAGCATAATAGAATTGCGTTATCACTATCCCTTATCCAACTGCATTGTTAGTTATGGATATGCAGGCGAAAAATTAGGAATTTACGTTGAATACCACCAGCAAGCTTATGTCCATTGCTCCGCAGTTAATGGCAAAAAGTACCGAAATTGCCATGCGCCATTATGCAAATATAGATACTGGTGAATGTAAGGTGATGACCAAAGACGATGCTTCGCCACTAACCGAGGCAGATTTAGAAGTAGACCGTTATTTATATGACGAACTAACTAAGGCATTTCCTAATATTCCAGTGGTGACTGAAGAGCGCGCCCAAAGTCACAGCTTAGATGTGGGAACGGGTATGTTTTTTCTGGTGGACCCAATTGATGGCACTAAAGAGTTCATCAACAAGCGAAATGAGTTTACTGTAAATATTGCATTGTTGGAAAATGGAAAGCCAATTGCTGGTGTGGTTTGTGCACCTGCGCTAAATGAATGTTATTTAGGTGAAGTGGGTAAGGGTGCGGCACTGCTTAATTTGCAGACGAATAAATCTACCCCCATCACAGTAAGAAAGACAGATAATGATGCATTGTTGGTCGTTGCAAGTCGGTCTCATTTAACGCCAGAAAATCAAAAATTTATTGATGAGAATAAGGTTGCAGAAACAAAATGTGCTGGCTCTTCGCTAAAGTTTTGTTTGTTGGCAAAAGGCGAGGCAGATGTTTATCCGCGTTTTGGCCCTACAATGGAATGGGATACAGCCGCAGGGCATGCTGTTCTTTTGGCAGCAGGTGGTGTGGTAAATAATTTAGATGGCACACCACTAAGTTATGCAAAAACAGAATTTAGAAACCCAAATTTCATCGCAGCATCTGCCAATGCTGAGTACAAACTCTAGTAGAATATTTTGAGATTGGAAAAGTACGAAGACCATATGTCCCACAACATACATCCACATATAACCCTTTATGTGAATGATGGTCTTCGCACTTTAATGTAGATGTACGCCCCGTACAGTTACACAATTGTATAGTCGCCTTAATTCGTTAAACAAATATTAACGCGTTAAGTTCTTTGAGTTGCAAGGGTAATTATTATATTCGACTGTAACCCAAATGCTGAGCGATATCACAAAGCAATTTGGGGCAGCGTGAGATGCCCCAGTATTTGGCCTTCCATTGTAATATATAAAGCACTTCGATTTTAGGACGAAGCTTTAAGTTTTGCGATGGCAGCGCGCACGCTAGAACCATAATCAGCATGAACTTGATCGAACAATTTACATTGGCGCTCTTCAATTTCAACAGGAATACCAGCCATGGCCTCAGCAATGTTAGATGCTAACCTTTGTTTTTCACCAGCGTCAAACAGATTGAATAATGCTGTAACCTGCACAAAATCATCATTACCCTCTCTATGATTATAACGTGCGGCATCGCCTGATATTTTCAAAGGTGGTTCTTTTGCCCTTGGTTCTTCTACGGGGCCATCAAAAGAGTTCGGCTCGTAATAGACATCAGGATTGCCCGTTTTAATGCCGCCATATGTATTCATCTGTCCATCGCGGTGATAATGGTTCACTGGGCTTTTGGGACGGTTAACTGGAATGTTTTCGTAATGTGTACCTAAACGGTGGCGGTGTGCATCTGCATATGAAAATATGCGAGCCTGTAACATTTTGTCTGGTGAATATGAAATTCCTGGAACCACGTTTGAAGGTGAATAAGCCGCATTTTCAATCTCTGCAAAATAGTTTTCGGCATTCTTATTCAATTCAAAATACCCAATATCAATGCAAGGATATTCTGCATGGGGCCAGACTTTTGTAATGTCAAAAGGATTATACGAAGTTTTTTCCGCCTCTGCCTCTGGCATAATTTGTATTTGCATTTTCCACTTTGGAAATTTGCCTTGTTCAATAGAGCCAAACAAAGCTTCTTGATAAGATTCGCGTGTTTTACCAATTAAATTTGCCGCTTCTGCATTGGTATAATATGCGTGGCCCTGTTCTGTTTTAAAGTGAAACTTAACCCAAAAACGTTCACCCTTATCGTTCCATAGAGAATACGTATGCGATCCATATCCATTCATTTGCATAGGTGTTTGCGGACAACCACGGTCTGACATTAATATAGTGACTTGGTGTAGGCTTTCAGGCGATAGCGACCAAAAATCCCACATAGCAGTTGGCGAACGCATGTTGGTTTTTGGGTGGCGTTTTTGCGTATGAATAAAATCCGGAAATTTTACTGGGTCACGCACAAAGAAAACGGGTGTGTTATTGCCAACCAAATCCCAATTACCTTCTTGCGTATAAAACTTTAGCGAGAATCCTCTAACGTCGCGTTCAGCATCTGCCGCACCTGCTTCGCCAGCAACGGTAGAAAATCTCGAAATCATTGGTGTTTCAGCGCCGGGCTGTAAACACTTAGCAATTGTGTATTTCGAAATATCACCTGTTATCACAAGCTTACCCAATGCGCCCCAGCCTTTGGCGTGAACAGCGCGTTCAGGTATGCGTTCGCGGTTTTGGTGGCTAAGTTTTTCGATCAACTGGTAATCTTGCATAAGTAGTGGGCCGCGCTCACCCGCTGAAAGTGAATTTTGATTGTCTGGTATTGGCGCACCTGCGCTGGTTGTCATTGTTGGTCGTTTTGCCATTTTGTTTCCTCCAAGAAATTGATCTATTATGATTAGTTTAGAATCGTTAAAAAGAGTGTAGCCACGTGCAATCATAAATTCTAATCGTATTGTGTTATAGATTCGATCAGTTTAACTTATGGCTATGATTACACTTAAAAAGCTTAAATATTTTGAATCTGTTGCCCGTCTTGGGCATTTCGGTAAGGCTGCAAATGAGTGTGCAATTAGTCAGCCAGCGCTCTCCATGCAAATTCAAGATCTAGAAAGTGATTTGCGTGTTTCATTATTGGAGCGGCGGCCAGAAGGCATAATTTTAACGCCTGAGGGATTAGAAGTTTTAACGCGCGCTAGAAAAGTAATGCTTGAAGTTGATGGTATTAATTCATTTGCACAAAGTCTTGCAGGATTAAGTGGCACATTAGCACTAGGCGTTATCCCAACGATTGGCCCTTATATATTGCCCCAGATTTTACCATGTCTTGCAACGCAATACCCAGAGTTGAAATTTACGATAAGAGAAACTCAAACGCTGCGTTTGATGGATGAATTGATACATGGGAAAGTTGATTTAATTATTGCAGCGCTTCCGCTTGACGATAATGCAATAGAAACAATGAAGCTATTTGACGATCGCTTTTTATTGGCAACATCAAAAAATAAAATAACACCGCCTGCAAAACACTTATCTCGTTTTATTGCATCGGAGCAATTGCTACTTTTAGAAGAGGGGCATTGTTTGCGCGATCAAGCACTTAATCATTGTGATGTTGCTGGCATTCAATATGGCGAGATTTACGGAACTTCAAACCTATCTACGCTGGTACAATTAGTTGCCAACGATTTGGGTATAACCTTAGTGCCAGAACTTTGTTTGGAAGTTGAGGCAAATACTAAAAAGATTAGTCTTACTCGTTTTGCAAACCCCCAACCGTATCGAACAATTGCCTTAGCGTGGCGAAAATCATCCCCACGCGCAAAGCATTACAAAGAGATCGGTGAAATCATCAAAGCGCTAAATTTAATTTAACTTACATTATTAAAGTGAGCTTGCGCCATCAGCCGCGCCACCAACAATGTTGCGGAAATTGGCAAATAACTGTCTTCCAACGCCCATTTGGTTGCCACTTAGATCCGCTTTAGCAAAGTCTCTCTTAGAAAGCTCTTCCTCATCAACCATCAATGTTAAGGTCCCATTTGTGGCATCTAGACGTATCATGTCGCCATCTTTAACTTTAGCGATCATGCCGCCATTTGCTGCTTCAGGTGTAAGGTGAATTGCAGACGGTACTTTGCCAGATGCGCCAGACATACGCCCATCCGTTACAAGCGCAACCTTGTGTCCGCGATCAAACAAAATACCCAGCGGCTGAACCATTTTATGAAGTTCCGGCATGCCGCAAGCCGTTGGCCCTTGAAACCGCAAGACCGCTATAAAGTCTTTATTCAATTTGTCTGCTTTAAACGCATCAATAATTTCATGCTGATCGTGGAATACAAGTGCAGGCGCTTCAACAATATGGTGTTCAGGTTTAACAGCTGAAATTTTTGTCATGGCGACACCCAAATTACCAGTGAGCATTTTGATGCCGCCAGTTGCTGCGAACGGCTTATCATGGGTCGCTAGTATTTTAGCATTGCCACTTTTTTCAGGTGTATCTTCAAATGTTAACTCGCCATTCTTATCTAGCTTTGGTTCTTTGGTATGAAGATATAAACTCTTGCCAACGATCGTGGTTACATCATCATGTAAAAACCCACCTTCTAACAATTGGCGAATTAGGAATGGCATTCCACCAGCCGCATGGAAGTGATTTACATCAGCCAAACCATTAGGATAAACCCGCGCCAACAATGGAACAATAGCAGAAAGGTCTGCAATGTCTTGCAAGGTTAGTTGAATGCCTGCGGCCCTAGCAATCGCCACAAGATGCAGTGTGTGGTTGGTCGAGCCGCCAGTGGCATGCAAACCTACAATGCCGTTAACAATGGCTTTGGCATCAATTACATGGGCTACTGGCGTAAATTCATTGCCAAGCGCTGTAATAGCCAAAGCACGCTTTGTTGCTTGTTGTGTAAGGGCCTCACGCAAGGGCGTGTCAGGACTTATGAAACTAGAACCTGGCAAATGCAGTCCCATAATTTCCATCAACATTTGATTAGAATTTGCTGTTCCATAAAATGTGCAAGTGCCGGGCGAATGGTAAGAGGCAGATTCTGATTTTAACAATTCATCACGGCCAATTTTACCCTCTTGGAAAAGCTGTCTTGTTTTTGCTTTTTGATCGTTAGGAATGCCAGAAGGCATTGGTCCAGCTGGTACAAAAATTGCTGGAATTTGACCAAAAGAAAGTGCGCCGATCAAAAGCCCAGGAACAATTTTATCGCAAATACCAAGATACATCGCCGCATCAAACATATTGTGCGAAAGACCAATTGCGGTCGCCAAGGCAATTACATCACGCGAAAAAAGTGAAAGCTCCATGCTAGGCGTACCTTGTGTCACGCCATCACACATGGCTGGCACACCGCCAGCAACTTGCGCCACACCGCCAGCAGCATTAGCCGCTGCTTTAATAACATCAGGATAATTTTTGTAAGGCTGGTGCGCAGAAAGCATGTCGTTATATGAAGTGATGATGCCAATGTTGGGCACCACATCGCCAGAAAGGGCTGCCTTGTCGGAAACACCACAAGCAGCAAATCCGTGCGCTAAATTTCCGCAAGATAAAGAAGAGCGATGCACACCTTTTACAATTTGCTCGTCAATAGATTGAAGATAAGCCTCACGTGTCGGTTTGCTTCTCTCAATAATACGGTCGGTTATTTCACCAATTGTCTTGTGTACGGTCATGTCTTTTCCTTGGCGTCTCAGCCCGTGAATGATTTCGTGGTAAGCTCAATAAAAACTATTCCAATAAAATCTATTAAAGCGCCCAAACAATTCTTAGGTCGGGGCAATTGTTTAATACGTGACGAATGGGCAATGCATTTGCATCCCCTTTGTTTTTTGCTTCGTCAAAAACTTGTTTTTTTCTGGCACCTTCAATATGCAAAATGGTCTCGTCAGCATTTATCAAAGGCGGTAATGTGAAGGTAACACGTGGTTCGCCAGCGCCTTCCGCTTCCATATCTATCAATATGTTTGCAGCATTTAGGTCAGTTGCGTCAGATAATTTATTGCCACCTGGAAAGAACGAAGCTGTATGTCCGTCGCCGCCCATGCCCAATATCACAACATCAAATGGCAATAGAGCTTTGTATTTATCTGCTATGTCATTAATTTGCGACGCTTTTATGTCTACGTTGAACAATGGTAAAAATTTAGCATTGGCTGCATAGTTTTGTAATAAAAGGTCGTTCACTAGCTTTGCATTTGAACGTTCGGATGTTCCTTCGACCCAGCGCTCATCTACCAGCGTTATGGTGACGTTTTGCCAATCAATATCTTGTTTAGACAGTTCAGCAAAAAACAATTTTGGCGTTCCGCCACCTGATACTGCAATACTTGCACTACCCTTTTGAACGACAGCATCGCTCAAGAGTTTTGCTACATGTTCGCCAAGCCATACAGCGAGTGCTTTGCTATCAATGTGAGTTTCAAATTTCATATCTTAAACTTTTGTTTGAATCCATTTTCGATTGTCGCCAGCCAATAAGGCAACGGAAGAAAACGGGCCCCAAGAGCCAGCAATATATTCTTCACATTCATGAGAATGCGTATCCCAAGCTTCAATAATAGGATCAATCCATTCCCAAGCAGCCGCAACTTCATCACGGCGCATAAACAGTGTTTGATTTCCGCGAATAACATCCAGCAATAAACGTTCATAGGCATCTGGCGCGCGTGTATCAAACTGTTCTTCAAATTGCATATCAAGGGCTACTTGGCGAAGACGCATGCCGCCCGGGCCTGGATCTTTAATCATAATAACCTGTTGCACGCTCTCATTTGGTTGCAAACGAATTATCAATCGGTTTGCTGATTTAGAACCAACTACCTCTGAGAAGATATTGTGCGGTACAGGCTTGAACTGAATAATAATTTCTGAAACGCGCTCTGGTAACCGTTTGCCTGTTCTTAAGTAAAACGGAACATTTGCCCAGCGCCAATTATCGATTTGCGCTTTAATCGCAACAAAGGTCTCTGTGTCAGAGGTCTTATTGTCAATTTCATCCAAATAGCCAGGCACTGCTTTGCCTTTTGAAGCACCTTCTTTATATTGTCCGCGTACGGTTTCTGTCATTACTTTATCACCAGTGATGGGGCGCAATGAACGCAACACTTTTAGCTTTTCATCACGCACTGCATTTGCATCATTAGAAGGAGGCGGCTCCATAGCAACTAAGCACAATAATTGAAGCAGGTGGTTTTGCACCATGTCTCTTATTGCGCCAGCAGTGTCGTAATAATTACCTCTAGCTTCGACCCCTAAAGTTTCAGCCGCTGTAATTTGAACGTGATCGATGTGGGCAGAATTCCAAATAGGCTCATAAATGGTATTTGCAAAACGCAATGCCATAAGATTTTGAACGGTTTCTTTGCCAAGATAATGATCGATACGAAATATTTGTTCTTCTTTAAAATATTTCCCAACAGATTCATTCAGCGCTTCAGCACTTTTTAAATCCTTACCAATCGGCTTTTCAATTACCAAGCGCGAACGCTCGCGGATCATGCCAAATTTGTGTAATTGCTCAGCAATATTGCCAAAGATTGAAGGCCCAACCGCTAGATAAAAAGCACGTACTTTTTCATAATCACCCAGTAAGTCTTTAAGCTCTTGCCAACCTCTGTCAGACATCGCGTCAATACTGCGATAATATAAATTGCCCAAAAAAGTTTTTACAACCGCAGGGTCTAGCTCATCTTTACCCACATGTTCGTTTAATGCGTCATTGGCAAATTTACGATATTCTTCATCGCTCATTTCGCCACGTGCCGCGCCAATAATTCTAGACTCGCCAACAATTTGACCATCTGCAAGTCGCCGATAAAGCGCAGGAATAAGCTTGCGCTCGGCAAGGTCGCCCGTTCCTCCAAATACAATATAATCGAATTCTTCTACTGGAATTATTTTACTGCTCATAAATATAAACCTCTGCAAAAGGCCATAAGCTAATTATAGCGCGAAATTGCTGCTTTTTTTGTTTTGAATTACGTATCGGCATTCCTATTTCAATCGATTGAAAATTGCAAGCACGCAAGTGCATAATTGGTGCAAAAGTAGGAAAATTAGTCGTTAAAGTATGATATTAGGCGCGTTAGTTTCTTGGGGGTCTAAATAAATATACAACCAACCACACAGGTAAAATCACCATAGAACCCAATATAACATTGGGAACTGCCCATGTTACGCCGTAGTTAATTGCACCCAAAACGCTATCTGGCGTTAAGCCAAGCTCGATCAAAATTTCTTCGGCAGATAAATTCAATTTCTGCAAAACTATACCCGTTGCCAGCGAGGCAACCGCAATTTTTACAGTCGTTGAAAGTATTTTAAACATCTATCGCCTTCAAAATTCTTGGGTGTACTGTTTAATAGACACCTTAATTTTACGTGAAAATACTGAACAACACAATATTTGATTAGCAAAGCTGAAAACAAGTAAAATAAATGGTAAACCTGTTTGCAACCATATTAGCTGGGTAAGCTATTAAATATGTTATTACGTTAGTTAGGTTGCGATTGAGGGCGCGCTGGTGAAATTGGTGTGATTTGTTGCGGTACAAATTTTGGGCGTTCAAAGTTTTGCGATACCCAAAGCGGTTGTTGCAAAGTACCCCCAATAAAGTAACTGCCTACAAACTCTTCTATTTCTGGATTGTTTTTACCATTCTCTATAAATCTGCCACGCAGTGCTAATGTGCCCAAATGTAGGTCTAATTTCCCAACTAAACTGGTTTTCATTTTATCGGATTCAATAGTGCTATTATTAAGCCAGCCAACACCTCTGTTTATCATTGTTTTGATTTTAAGAGATGAAAACTCAGTCGGAGCAGCACCTTCGCCAATAGCTGGCTTCGTTTGATCCTGTGGATCAATATTGTTTTCATTTTTCATGGTCAATAGATCTATACCTACAAGTGATCCATCTTTTATATCAAAGGTAGTTTCACCTGTTAGGTTTCTAGTAAGGGCTGTTTTGTTTTCACCAGAACTGCGTAACTTAATTTCTATGTTGCCAGTACCCGTGATGGATATTTTATTATTCAACTTAGTGGATAATATTTTGGCGCTATTTATTTGCGTGAAATTTAACTGAGTAGCTATGGATAATTTATCTTCAACAACGCCTGCTTCTATAAACCCCACCACATTGCCATCAGCATAATCTACGCTACCAATATCTATTGTCATGGAACCATTTTTTGTAATGATGCCGCCAGCAAAATTATTAAGCACTAATAAATCGTAGGAGACTGTCTTAGAAGAAATACGCAAATCCATTTCAAAACTAGAAAGTTGATTTAGCGTTGCCAAACCTGCGCCACCTATAGCGGTGTTTCCTGCATTGGGGTTGTTCGATATATCACCAAAATAGGGAGCTAAATCAAAATTAGAAAACGCCAATGTTCCACTTAGGCGAGACGTTCCTGTATCTGTATAAATGTAACTAACATTGCCAATGCTTTCATTGTCATCCAATGAAACTTGAGCTTCTTCAATTTTTAATTGAGAAAAGGTGCCAGACAAATTACCATCAATGCTAAACTGTCCCAAACTCGAACCTGCATCTAATTGTCTTCCCATAAAATTAAGAGCTCTTCTAAGCGAGGGGGAGGTTGCCGTAATTTTACCAGTAAAAAACAAATTTGATAAATTGTTGGCTTTGCCATCAAATTCAAAATTCAACGGTTCAGAGTTGATTGTCACAGCCAATTCAGACGCACCGCCTGCCATTAATAAAAGTGGCTTTTGAGTGCTTACATCGAATTGCATAAGATCGCCGCGCCAAATGCTACTGCCATTAAAAGCCCAAGGGCTTGTGGTATCGTTCCAATTAAATGTAGCGTTTAAGCTGGTGAATTTTTCAATCGATCCATTGATTTCATTTTCATATTCCACCACCCCATCTAAAACTGAAAACAGACCAATATTAATTTTAGTTAACTTTGAGGTATCGACAGGATCAGTAGAATTTTGTTGGTGAATAAGTTCTTGCGCTTCTGCTAATGCACTCCAAACTTTTCCTTCTGGAAAGTGCCAGCTCGATTGCCCTGTAGAATAAATTTTCAAGTTAAATACAGGCCTGATAAATTGTATTTCACTAAATACGACTTCTCCACTAAGGGCAGCGGCGATGCTTAAACGAGCCTTTAATTTTGGCATTTGCAATATAGGCTTTGAACCTTCGCCATTAAACTGATCTGGAAAAACAACGTCGTTAATTTCGATGCCTAGAAATGGATTTAGTGAAACTTTAGGCGTACCCGAAAATTGCATTTCGCGGCCAGTAATTTGCTTTGCCCGTTGTATCAATTGGGCTCTTACAGCATCACCAGAAATGAAATAAGGAAGGGCAAAAGCGGTCGCAATAATTGATGTAATTAAAATTATTGAGGCAAAAATAAATCGCTTCATTGTTGTTTACGCTTTCTACTACTCTAACTAAAAAGAGCTTATACTGTTTTCTACAATGTTTAAACGATAATGTGAATAGTGGGTGTTTTCCCAGTAGATTAAGAATTATGGTTAATAAATAGTAACGAAAAAATTAACTTTAAACTTATGAGTAACCCAGATCGTTAAAATGCATTAAGTTTATTTAAGCAGGTATTAATAGATCGCTGTCATATTAGCATCAACAAGAGCATCAAGGTGCTCCAAACCTTTAGATTAGACGATTAGTACCCTTAAAACTACAACTTCAGCGGATCCCTTTGGGTCCGCTTTTTTTTATCTAAAAGTTAACACCAATTTCGACTAACCGTCTTTTAAACTTAGTTTTGTTAATAAATACACTGGTACCAAGCCAATGATTACAATCAACAATGCGGCAATGGCTGCATCTTCAAACAACCCTCTTGAAGCCAATTCGTACACATAGGTAGATAAAGTATTGAAGTTAAAAGGCCGTAACAGCAATGTCGCGGATAATTCTTTCATCGTATCTACCAACACCAGTAGCATTGCAGTGGCAAAAGCTGGACGCAGTAGGGGTAGGTCAATTTCTTTGACAGTTTGAAACTCAGAGCGGCCTAAGGTTCTTGACGCTGAAGACAGATTTGAAGATATTTTAGAGTAGCCAGTTTCAATATTACCCATCGCAATTGTCAAAAAGCGAACTGTGCTTGCATAGACTAAAATAGCGATGCTGCCTGAGATCAATAACCCAGTTTTGATGTCGAAGTATTTTTGCATAAAGGCATCTAAAGAATTGTCAAAAAATGCAGCAACAGAAATTGTGCCCAGTGCTAGAATTGTACCAGGTACGGCATAGCCAAATCCTGCTAGTTTTTTAAATACAATTGTTTTTGTTTGGCCAACACGTCCATAGCTATAAACAATTAAAAAAGCAGAGGCGGTGCAAACCACTGCGGTAATAACTGCAACCAAGATGCTATTGTAAGCGGCTTGATAAAGTTCTGGCTTTAAACCCAATTCTAAACGCTGAAATGAAAACTTCAACAATTGCCAAAACGGAATTAAAAACCCCAAGAACAATGGCAAAAAGCACCACAAACTGGCTAATGCAGCTTTAACGCCATGCAAATTTGTAGGTTCGTTATTTGTAACTTTATTCCTACCGTCACTGTATTTTTGTTGCGCGCGCATTTTATTTTCTACATACATTAAAAATGCAACAACAGCCAAAAGCATCAGCGCAATTTGGGCCGCACCTGCAAGGCTAGAGCGGTTAAGCCAAGTATCGTAAATCGAAAAGGTAAGTGTTCTAACCCCCAAATATTCTACTGCGCCAATGTCGTTTAATGCCTCCATAAGCGCCAGCATTACCCCAACCGCAATGGCAGGGCGCGCAGCAGGTAATGCGACACGAAGGAATAATTTAATCGGGCCAGCACCCAAGACCCGTGCAACGTCGTTAAGGCTTGCATTTTGCATTTGAAACGAAAGACGCGCAGGCAAATATACATAAGGGTACAAAACCAAAGACATTAAAAATACAGCGCCAGTTGTAGAGCGAATATCAGGGAACCAATAATCGCGCGCACTTTTATAGCCTGTGAGTTCCCGATAGAAAGTTTGCACAGGGCCAGTGAAATCTAAAAACTCGCCATAAGTGTAAGCAGAAATATAGGTCGGAATTGCCAAAGGCATTACCAGGGCCCATTTATAAATACTCTTAAATGGAAAATTATATTGAGACGTTAGCCATGAGGTCGTGGAACCAAAAACAACGGCAAAAAAAGCGACACCAACTAGTAAAATGAGTGTTGTCGATGTAGATTGAGGTAACACGTATGATAATAGATGAGGCCACACATCGCTGGCATCTCCCATGGCTTTCCACAAAACACCAATCATTGGTAAGATGGCCAAAGTGACTAATATTATATTAGTAGCATTTAGCCATTTTGCGCTTTGCACAATATTGTGCGTCGCTTTTAGTTTTGGGGGCGGCTTCATTAATTGCGCGATCCTGAATTAGCCACCATGATGTAGGCCATGTAAATGTTAAAAATCTTTATAGTAAGTTTATACTTAAAGAGCGAGTACTCTAAAAAATATTTCAAACTAATTTAACAGCACACTTTTCTAGGCAAACATTAGTATGCAACAAAACATTAGTCAGCCAAGACTCTTGGCGAAGGAAACTGCACATGTGCAATAGTACCTTCTCCAGGGGTGCTTTCAAGATCAAAATAAGCGCGATTTGCCTCAACCAAAGCTTTGGTAAGGGGAAGCCCCAATCCCGTTCCACTATTTGTCCCAATATTATTATTTGGAATTTGTGTGTAAGGCTCTAGTGCAAGTTTCAATTCTTTTTCACTCATGCCATGCCCAGTATCTCTAATGCGAAGTCCAACTTCGCCATTAGCTTCATAGGTAGTCGATACAATTACTTGGCTATTTTGCGGTGAGAATTTAATGGCATTAGAAACCAAATTCGTAATGATCTGGCGAATGCTTCTAACATCAGCAACAACATTTGGAACAGCACGCGAAAGTGACGTTCTAATAATAATGCGCTGACTGTTTGCTTGCGGCTGTAACATCGCAACGGTTTCTCGAGCAATTAAATTCAAATCAACAGATTCATATGATAGGTCTAACTTGCCAGATTCAATTTTTGAAATATCCAAAAGGTCATTCACAAGGTCTAGCATATGAATGCCAGACTTATTGATGTCGCGTAAATATTCGCGGTAACGCGCATTGTCTAATTGGCCAAAGCGCTCTTCAATAATCACATCCGAAAAACCAATAATCGCATTTAACGGCTCACGAATTTCGTGGCTCATGCGAGATAAAAATTCTGTTTTTTGATCGTTCGCATGTTCAGCTTTTCGTTTAGCCGTGACTAAGTTTTCTTCCGATTTTTTCCATTCGGTTAAGTCACGCAATACTGCGCAATATCTGTTAGATGATCCAATTGATCCCATAGAAATGAATAGGGGTATCATTCCGCCATTGGCTTCAACACCAATGACTTCGCGACCATCGTTTAAAATACCAGTTACGCCAGGGTTGCTCAAATTTGCAAAGTATTCGTCTAAATTCTTCTGACTTTCTTTGGCAAATAGACTTGTAAATCTCTTACCTGCTATAGCGTCGAACGGGGTGCCAAATAAGGCTTCTCCAGATGCATTAAGTGCTTCTATATTGCCGTTAGAATTAACAACGATTATGCCGTCTGTAGCCGTGTCTAATATGCTTTCAAGGTCAGATACTCTAACCATGTCCAAAGCGCTTGGTTCGCCAACTGGTCTCGCTTCAAGCACTGCTGCGACAGGTTCGTCAGCTTCGATAAAGGTTAGGCTAAGTGCCTTTGCTCCGTTCCAATCAACACGCTTTAAAATTGGCTGTGCTTTAATTGAGCTTCCATCTTTGCGCTTTAGTTTTAAGACTTTAATTTCGTCTTCATCGTCAAATTGAGCTGAAGAAAGTAATGCTTCTAAACCACCCGCTTTTGAAAGCTCGTCTAAAGAAGAATATCCAGCAATTTCTAGCAATTGATCGTTAGCAAACAATGTTTCATCTGCACGGTAAACAAGTACAGCCGAACTAAAATCGACAGTAGATGTTTCATCAAATGCTGAAATACTTAAAGGCGCCTTGTCTAAGGCGTTTGTATCTTCAAATACGTCCTGTGCCGATTTAGATTTTTTACTTTTGTGAAGGTTGTCTTTTTCTAACCGTCTTTTTATTTGTTCAAATGCAGTGCGCTCTTTTTGATTAAGCCTATGATCGCTAGTTGCGCGATCGTGTTCTTCAAATAACCTATCGTGTTTATCTTCATCATCTAAAGGCGCAGTTTCTTTTACTCTCTCAACATGAGAGCGAATAGGAACAACATTTAAGGCTGTAACATTAGAACCAAGTTTATCGTCTGAAATACGGTTGTCTTTATCAAAAGTTTTTTCAGTCGTATCATTGTGTAAAGTACCAGCCCAGCTGTCGTCTGTTGTATCTTCAACATTGTCTGCAAAATTGTCTGATAAATTACCGCTCACTTTATCCGATAGTATTCCCGGAGTTTTCTCAACAGTTTCGTCGTTTGGTTTTGCGATAGGCGCGTTGAGTGTTGCAGATGTACGAAGTTCTTCTAACTTTAATCCACGCGCCTCAGTGTCTACAACAGCGTCCTCGCTGCGAATAATGCCAAACCCTCTAAACCCATCAAAGTCTCGATTCTTTGTAAAAGTTGGAAGTGCCGCTAAGTCTAGCGGTATTAGCATGTCTGTATCTTGAACTGGCCAAAGGATCGACTTACCAGCCCATGTGTCTGGTTTTTCTAAGAGTTTATCAATCGAACCAGATTGATCGAATCCATAAGCAGTTGAAATTTGTTCCCATTTTAGCCCAACAATATCAGCAGAAAACGGCCCAACAGATTTAGCAAGTTCAGGCGTTACTTCGCGAAATACCTTATCAGGACCAATGGTAAAGCTAAAACGCAACGGTTTTGATTCAGGCTTTTGTTCATCGTCACTGGTTAGGGCAAATGCTGAATCTTGTACATTTGGTCCTGTTTCTAATCTTGTGTCTTTCACATCAAGACTAGCAGGGTCATTTCGTATGTTTCTATCAAGCTGCAACCGATCCATTAAGGATGGCTCGTCTTTGTCTACTTTAATCTCGTATAAAACATCAGGCTCGCTTACTGGAAGTTCTTTTTCAGCGGGCTCATTAATTTGAGGCTGTGCAGTTGGCTTTTCTAGGCGCGTTACCGTCTCTTGCTCTTGAGAAGCAGAAACGTCCTCACCAATATCTGCAAGCACGATTAAATATCTACCAGGTAAATCTCTAATGCGCCCAATACCAGCGGCTATGGTTTTGTTGGCAAATTGTTCGATAGGACGTTTCACCATCCTGTCATTTTCGGAGGCGGTTAATTTTACCAAATCTTGCAAAACTGTTGGGTAAACATTCATGTCATCAAACTTAGATGATGAAGCGATTGTTAATCCGAATTCATCGACAATAGCGGCGGCATCAGCAAAGCCTTCAAGGCTGTCCACGGCCATCGTTGCAAGTTCGTGTTCTTGTTTGCGCTTCGCGGCTTTGTTTTCAGCAAATACCAATAAAACCACTTGGCTTCCATTTGGCAGTGTTTTGAAAGACAGCTCACCCTTGATAAGTTGAGAAGTAATGCCTTTCGACACTCTGTAGCCCCTAACAATCGGCTCATTGTCATGTATTTGAGTAAGGGCATTTTTA
Organism: Hyphomicrobiales bacterium; assembly: GCA_002400845.2. Classification (GTDB taxonomy): domain Bacteria; phylum Pseudomonadota; class Alphaproteobacteria; order Rhizobiales; family Rhizobiaceae; genus Salaquimonas. The sequence continues at coordinate 5,372 of NVRK02000029.1, read as the reverse complement.
ACCTGACCCATTAAATCAGATGCATTGTTTAGATCTATGTCTAACAATTCACCTACATTGTTTCCGCCAAATAATTTTGTACCAGCTGCATTTGCCCAAAGAATTGAATTCAATTCAGTGTCAAAAACCAACGCTGCCTCACTTGTTATCACCTTGCGGCGCAAAAAGGGCATTACGGTTAGATCTAAAAATGAATATTGTGTATTTTGCATATGGCTAACTCAAAACAATTCTTGCCGATTTTATTAATCCACCCATACAATTAGGTGTTAACAATCTATTAATACTAAAAAATGGCAAGAAAATCCACTAAAACGGGTTAAATACTACCTATTTTGTTAAAGAGAGTTAATGCCAACCGATTTTAATTAAATTGTTTTAATCAAAAGGCATATTTTTTTGAAAATTAATGCGAGAATCGTCATTAGGCCACTTGCAATATCTTCAATTGCGCCGTATTTCACTCTCACTTGAAAAAATAGTTTTAACTCATTTTATTCAAGCAACATAATGTTTGTGCGGTTGTAGCTCAGTTGGTTAGAGCGCTGGTTTGTGGTACCAGAGGTCGGTGGTTCGAGACCACCCAACCGTACCATTATCTTCTTAAAATCCAGCCGTACTATTATCTTCTCAAAATAGAGTGTTAAAGAGCAGATATGTAGCTCCAGATTGCTTTCTAAAAAATTGCCAGAGCTTATTTCAATAATAATTAATAAAAAAAGAGGCATCAATTTGACGCCTCTTTTGCTGTTCTTAATTTTAGTTTCTAAAAACTAGTTTTTAAATTTCTTAATTGCTCCAGCCGCTAGGCGTGAAGAATATGAATGCAACTCTTTTTTCACGATTTTCATTAAGAAATACAGAGCAAAGATGTTCACAACAGCCATCGCAAAGATAGCAGCATCAGAAAAATCAATCACGGGTCCAAGGCTAGCAGCCGCACCAATTACGATGAAAACGCAGAAGATAATCTTGAAGGTTAGTTCAGATGTTTTGCCTTCACCAAATAAATACGTCCAAGCTTTAAGTCCGTAATATGACCATGAAATCATTGTTGAAAACGCAAATAAGATAACCGCGATAGCCAACACATATGGGAACCATGAGATAGAAGACCCAAATGCTGCCGATGTTAATGCAACACCAGATACACCGCCAATTGTTTGAATTGCAGTACCTGCATCGTTTAGCAAAAATTGTCCAGTTGCTGGGTCCATCACCAATTGTCCAGATATTGTAATAACCAAAGCGGTCATTGTACAAATTACGACTGTATCGATAAATGGTTCAAGCAGAGAAACAAAGCCCTCTGTAATAGGTTCGCTGGTTTTAACCGCAGAGTGAGCAATCGCAGCTGAACCAACGCCAGCTTCGTTTGAAAACGCAGCACGTTTAAAGCCTTGAATTAGGGCCCCAACAAAGCCACCTGCAACACCAAGACCAGTGAACGCACCATCAAAGATTTGGCCAAAAGCCCAACCAATTTTGTCGAAGTTTACAAGTAGAATAATCAAGGCCGCCCCAACATAAAGAAGACCCATAAATGGAACTACTTTTTCTGTTACGCTAGCGATTGATTTGATACCGCCCACAATAACCGCAAATACGACAGCGGCAAATATTATGCCAGTAATCCAACCGGGGTAATCGCCTACAATGCCAGCAATTTGAGCATGTGCTTGATTGGCTTGGAACATATTACCGCCGCCAAGTGCACCCAAAATACAAAATACTGAGAATAATACAGCAAGTATTTTACCACCTGGTAAGCCTAATTCGTCAAAGCCTTTTGAAATATAATACATTGGACCACCAGAAACGGTGCCGTCTTTATATTCGTTACGGTATTTAACACCAAGCGTACATTCGGTAAACTTCGTTGCCATACCCATAAGGCCAGCAAGGATCATCCAAAATGTTGCGCCTGGTCCACCAATGCCAACAGCCACAGCAACACCAGCAATGTTACCAAGACCAACCGTACCTGATAGGGCAGTTGCTAATGCTTGGAAGTGACTTACTTCACCAGCGTCATTTGGGTCAGAGTAATCACCTTTTACCAGCTGAATAGCGTGCTTGAAGAATCTAAATTGCACAAATCCAAAGTAGAAAGTGAAAATTGTCGCTGCAACCACCAACCACATTACGATCCAAGGAAAACTAGTCCCTGGAAGTGGTGCAAAGATCAAACTTACGAATGGACCAGTAACAGCTGCAAATACTTCATTGACTTTTTGGTCAAGTGACATCGCTTCTTGGGCAAGTGCAGATCCTGAAAACCCAACAATTGCCATTAGCGATAATAATAATGTTTGAATATTTTTCATAATATTATTTCCTTATGCCACAACCGTAACAGGCACACTTGCGCTCATTACTAGATTAGAAGTAGCGCTACCAAATATACGTTTTGCAAAGCCGCCCTCAGATGAACGTCCAACAACAATTTGAATCGCATTGTTTTCTTCAGAAATAGCATTAAGGGCAGTTGCCACATCGCCATGTCTCACTATACCAGTTGCCTTTAGTCCCGATGTTATCAGTTTTTCGATAGATGAATCGACAACACGTTCTTTGGCGGTTGATATTTCTTCTTCACGCCTTTTATGGCGTTCAGCATTTTCTTCTGGGGTTTGGAATGAATATGGTGACCATTCCACGATATAGGCGACGATTAGGTCGCATTCCCCGATAAGTTTAGCCAGATGCTCTGCATGTGCCAAGGCGCGTTCACCTGACCCATGACCATCCAAACCAACAACGATTGTTGAAGTCATATTTTTCTCCTCCTAGTTTACTCTTAAAAATAAAGCTCATTAACTTTACGTAACGTAAGAAAATGAGCGTAGATATTCTTAGTGAAGATTGGCAGCTGATTGTTCTCGCATACCAATTTTCAGTTCTATTGTAGGATTTATGACTAGAATAATTGTCTTATGATGGCATAAGTACTGAAATTATGTCTAAATTTAAGGATTTATTAGGAAATATGGTCAAACTAAGGTGGTTATATCTTTTGTGTATTTATAAATTATGCTGGGTATAGACCTGTAATGTCCATTAAATAAGATGTTTCCTTAACAAAATGTAGAATTTTTACAGAACATTGTTGTGCTTAAATGTAGGTTTTTTACATATTTGTAAGGCGAGATTATTCAGATCAATAAAATCGATGCTATGTATTAGGCTGCAACTGAACCCAATGTGTGCGTAATATAAGCAGCAGGAAGGGGTTTTGATATAAAATAGCCTTGCGCATAGTTTGCGCCCATTTCTTTTACCAAATCAAAAATTTCCTGTGTCTCAATACCTTCAGCAGCCACTCGCAAACCAATTTTTCGAGCAAGCGCTATGATTGTGCGAATACTCTCTTGAGAACGAACATCAGTCAAAATGTTATTCACCACCGAGCGATCGATGTTAAGTTCAGTAAAAGGTAAGGCTTCAATGATTTTGAAATCTACTGTTCTTGAACAAACGTTTTTAAGTATCAATTCAAATCCAGCGTCAGCAAGTTTTTGAAGGCATAAGTCTAGACTGGACCCTATTTTATTTGTGATGTCTCCATCAATTTCCAAAGATATTGATGAGCAAGCAATGCCAACTAAATTCATATGTTCTTTAAGTGCATCGGCTAAATGTGGATTCTTCAACATTGCTAATGGCAAGCTGATCGCAATTTTAAGGCCGAGCCAATACTGGCCCCCATTTTTTATATCTTTAGCAATATTTGCAATTGTAGAAAAAGTTAGATCAAAAATAAGTCCAGTTTTTTCGGCCACTGGAAGAAAATCTATAGGTGAAACAAAACCTTTTTCTGGGCTATGCCATCTGATATGGGCTTTAGCACCAATTATTTGACCCGTTTTAAGGTCCAATCTGGGTTGATAAAGCGTAACGATTTCATCGTTTAAAATCGCATTGTTTAAATCGGCAGCCGTTATATTACTTTCGAAATTATTCTTTGAAACTGTTTGCAATACTTTTTCAAGAGAAAATTTCTCATCCAATATGCGCTTGGTCAAAGGCTTTTTTAGAGTGCCTTCAAAATCGAATTTAACATCAGTCCAATTTGGCATATTTTTAATAGAGTCAGGGTTCTCATTCAAAAGTATGAAGGATCCTTGATAGTCAGTCTTATCTAAATGTTCGGTAAGTTTTTTGTGGTCAGCACTGCATATTATAAGGTCAACAGAATTACCCTTGCTAGCAAGAGCCTTTCTGGCCTCATTTATACTGCCGACAATAACAACATCTTCTACACGCATACTTTGGAAGTATGCGAATAAAATACAGCTTTGCCGTGGATCGTCCTCAACGATCAATAAAGATTGGTAACAAACCATCTTATGTGCGTCCTCATTCACTCGCATTTTAAATAACGCAAAGAAGTAAACATATGAACGCGAAAGTTATTAAAATTGTAGTTAACTGTGCTCTTGGTTTACCAAAGGTAAATACTGGCAGTTGTGGTAAGCTGCACTGCTTAATGCATTATCAACTAACAAAAAAGGGCACGCAAGCAGCGCACCCTATTGTATTGTTAGTGTTGGATATTGTTAAACGATAATTGCAGAAATCACATAAAACAACACAGCAGATAATATAGCAGCGATTGGTACTGTAATTACCCAAGCCGCAACAATAGTCATAAAGTGCGAACGACGAACAAGTTTGCGACGTGCCACCTCTTCTTTTGCAGGTACTTTTTTAACAGTAGAGCTAGATTTACCGGCCTTAACAAATGCATTCCGCTTTTTAGAGTGTTTGGTATACCATTCTCTAAAGAAGCCAACCCCAAATACAGCCCCAACAGCAATGTGTGTGGAGCTAACTGGCAGACCCAGCCACGAAGCCACAATCACTGTAATAGCGGCAGATAAAGCAACACAATAAGCACGCATTGGGTTTAGCTTGGTGATCTGAGTTCCAACCATTTTAATAAGCTTTGGACCAAAGAGAAATAGACCAAGCGAAATACCAGCAGCACCTACCATCATTACCCAAATTGGAATTTCTACTTTTGCCGCAACATCGCCTTGTCCAACTGTGTGAACAATAGCAGCCAGTGGACCAACTGCATTCGCAACATCATTTGCGCCGTGCGCGAATGATAGAAGCGCTGCCGAGCAAACAAGCGGAATAGCAAAGAGTTTGCGAATAGATTGGTTTCTATTCTCTAATCCTTCTGCTTGTTTTGCTATAAGCGGTTTGGTGATTGCCCATGTAACGACAAATATTGTCGCACCAATCATCAGCGCCATAGACAAATCAATTTTGATAATTTTCTTAAAGCCTTTAACCGAAAGATAAGCAGAAAATGCAGCAGCCATAATAGCGATCAGTACAGGCACCCAGCGTTTTGAGGCGGC
>NVRK02000028.1 GCA_002400845.2 Hyphomicrobiales bacterium | reverse complement strand
CCTGAAAAAACTTTGGCAGTAGTAGACCACAATGTTCCAACAACAATGGATCGTTACGAGTTTATTGAAAACAATGAAAGCCGTATTCAGGTTGAAGCGCTTGCGAAAAATGCTGCTGAATTTAACATCGAATATTTTTCTGAACATGACAAACGTCAAGGTGTTGTTCACATCATTGGGCCAGAGCAGGGCTTTACGCTGCCTGGCATGACGATTGTTTGTGGCGATAGCCATACATCAACGCATGGTGCATTTGGTGCATTGGCGCATGGTATTGGTACTTCTGAAGTTGAGCACGTTTTGGCTTCGCAAACGCTTATTCAATCCAAAGCTAAAAACATGTTGGTTACAGTCGATGGCGTATTGCCGGACGGCGTAACTGCTAAGGATATTATTCTTTCAATCATCGGCGAAATTGGTACTGCTGGTGGAACTGGTTATGTTATCGAATTTGCTGGTGAGGCAATTACGGCTCTTTCTATGGAAGGCCGCATGACCGTTTGTAATATGACAATTGAAGCTGGTGCACGCGCTGGTTTGATCGCGCCTGATGAGAAAACGTTTGAATATATTAAAGGTAAACCAAAAGCACCAACAGGTGTTGAGTTGGAAAAAGCTTTAGAATATTGGAAAACTTTAAAAACAGATGAAGGCGCGCATTTTGATAAAGTACTTACTTTAGATGCTGTCAATCTTCCGCCAATCGTTTCTTGGGGGTCTTCGCCAGAAGATGTTATTTCTGTTACTGGCGTTGTGCCAGATCCGGCTGATTTAAAAGACGAAACACAGCGAATTTCTAAACAGCGTGCGCTTGATTATATGGGCCTTACCGCTGGTACAAAAATAACAGACATCGAAATTGATCGTGTGTTTATTGGCTCTTGCACAAATGGACGTATCGAAGATTTTCGTGCTGTTGCCGCAGTTGTTAAAGGCAAAAAAGTTGCAGACAGAGTATCTGCAATGATTGTTCCTGGTTCTGGTCTTGTTAAAGAGATGGCAGAAAAAGAAGGTCTTGATAAGATTTTCTTGGACGCTGGTTTTGAATGGCGTGAGCCTGGTTGTTCTATGTGTCTTGCAATGAACGATGATCGCTTGAAACCAAAAGAACGCTGTGCCTCAACTTCTAACCGTAACTTTGAAGGCCGTCAGGGCTTTAAAGGGCGTACGCATTTGGTGTCACCTGCTATGGCAGGCGCGGCGGCAATTGCTGGTCACTTCGTAGACGTTAGAGAGCTGTAGAACTTTAAGCCTAAGGCTTTTAAGTTCAGATTTATAGACTTTTAAAATTTAAGCCCGTTAGCAAATTGTTAGCGGGCTTTTTTTATTTTCTTTTACGTATTTTAACATACCGCCAAAAAGCAATCATTGCCCAAAGCCCTTCGGCGATTAAGAATGGGAAGGATTGTATGAGAAAGGCATAAATGGCTGCAAGGGCGCAACCAAATGCAAAGATCAGAATAAATATCGGGTGTTTGTGTTCAAGCGCGTAACTTGCCACCATTATGGTAACAGCGATAATTCCCAAGCCTTCAAATAATAATGTCATCTATCAAAATCCTATTGGCGACATGCCAAATCAGCAGGTCGCTCAAATACAATAGTTAGGAATGACATTATTGCAACTTTATCTGCCGTTGGGACCTTCAGGTCTATAGCGGTCCATCACTTCATCTAATTTGTCGTTGGTTATGGTTGAATTTGCTTCTTGAAGGCATGGCAATAAGATCGCTTTGTTCATGCGTTGTTTGGCGTCAGAAGGCTTGCCATTTTGCTCAGGTCGAACATCAGAAAAACAAGTGATGAAATGGTCTTCACTAACGCCAAGGTCGGCACTAATTTTATCTGTCGGGCGGTTCGGATCATTTCTTAACATTTGCGCAGATGTGAAAGTGCTAAAACTTCCTGTAATAAAAATTGCAAAACATAATGGCGCAATGATATTTTGTGACGTTTTCATTAAATTCTCTCCTCGCTAATAAGCATATATTTGCGTTTGCTGCACCAATATTGACGAGGAGGCGTTGTGTTTCAAATTACAAAATAGAAAGGTAGATTAAACTTTGGAAAGGTGTTGTTTCAAATTCAATATTAAAGCCCCAATTGCGGAAGCAGCCATAGCCAAAATGAAATCGTGAATATTGATAATATTGTTGAGATCAACAATGCAGATGCCGCTAGATTTTCAGCCTTTTTGTATATGGTCGCAAAAATATAGATGTTCATGCCGGGTGGCATTGCGCCAACAATGATTGCAGTGCGTGCAAGTTCTGGTGGTGCGTTGAAAATATAATGCGTGATAATGAGCGCTATAACGGGCTGTAAAAACAGCGATAGGCTTGCGACCATTAGAGATTCACTCAATTCGCTTTTGATTTTATATTGAGTAAGCGAAATGCCCATTGCAATAAGTGCGGCTGGCAGACCTGTGGCGGCAATTAATTTTAGCGCCGCTTCAATTGGTTCGGCAATTGGAATGTTTAGAACATTGAAAATTATGCCTGACATTGCACCCCACATTAATGGGTTCGCAATGATGGATTTTCCAGCTTTTAAAAAAGCACTGCTTATTTTGCTTCCTTTGTCTCGCTTTGCAATTTCCATGGCAATCATGCCAATGGTGTAGAGAATAATTACGTGTAGAGAAATAATTGCAAAAACAGGCGCTAATGCGTCTGCGCCATAAGCGCGTTCAACGATTGGCAGGCCCATTAAAACTGTGTTTGAAAACAGCGCGCAAAAGCCAACGGCAACCGCTTCGCTGTTAGACCTTTTCCATATCTTCTTTGCTAAAAACACACCCACAACAAAACAAGAAAGGCCGCCCAAATAATAACCAAGGAGCATTGGTACGTTGTATGCTTTTGTAAAGTTTAAATCGTGTAGTGCATTAAATACCAAAACTGGAATGGCTAATCGAATGGTAAATGTGTTTAAGTGCTTGGATAACTCAATGCTTAAATATCCAGTCTTCGCTGAGAAGTAACCAACGCCTGCTATTAAAAAAACGGGAAGGATGGTTATAAAGATCGAAAACAAATGTTAGCCTTTCATCGAAATGAATTTCTTGAAATAAAAAATGCTTAAATAATTAGCAATTGGATGGCGGATTATAGTGCTTTTGCAATAAGAAACGTCAATTTTAAGCTATGATACATTTTATCTTTATTATCCAAAAGACTTAAACCGATTTTATTATAAAAAAATTGACTTGAAGCTTTGACCTTATCAAAAACTCTGATTAAAACAGTTCTAAACTAGCTGTGACAATCGGCAACATATTAGAAAGTGATTTTTTATGAGCGGTGCTAACGCAAAAGGTAACAGACCTTTATCGCCCCATCTGTCTGTCTATACATTAATTCCAACAATGCTTATGTCAATTTTACATCGCGTTACTGGCGCTGCGCTTTATTTTGGCACATTGCTTGTTGCATGGTGGTTGGTGTCTGCTGCTACCAGTGAAGTTTATTTTGAATCTGTAAATGGCTTTTTAGGGTCGTGGTTTGGGCGTATCATTTTATTAGGCTTTACTTGGAGCTTGGTGCATCACGCTATTGGCGGCATCAAACATCTTATTCAAGACACAGGTCGTGGGCTTGATAAAGAAGCAACAACAAAATTTGCAAAAATTCATGGTGTGATATCTGTAATTATTACAGTCGCGCTTTGGGCTTTGGCTTACGCAGTACGATAGGGGCTGATTATGAGCGATATGAGAACACCACTTTCTAAAGTACGCGGATTAGGTTCTGCCAAAGAAGGTACAGATCACTTTTGGCGCCAGCGCGTAACTGCTGTTGCTAACATTCCACTTATCATTGGCTTTTGCTGGTTGATAATTTCTTTAATTGGCGCACCTTATGCAGAAGTAGTGGCAACGCTATCTTCTCCAATGATTGCCGTATTGCTTATATTAATCATGGTATCGGCAATCGTTCACATGCGTTTGGGTATGCAGGTTATCATCGAAGATTATGTGCATGGCGAATTTAACAAAATAGTGCTGTTAATGTTCAACACATTTTTCTGCATCGTTGTTGGCGCGCTTTCAATCTTTTCAATTCTTAAACTTGCCTTTGCTGGCTAATCAAATTCGGGCTTAAAAATTTATGACAAAGACAACAAAAACATACGAATTTGTAGACCACTACCACGATGTGGTTGTGGTTGGAGCCGGCGGCGCTGGTCTTCGTGCTACATTGGGTATGGCTGAACAAGGTTTGAAAACCGCTTGTGTAACCAAAGTGTTTCCTACTCGCTCGCACACTGTTGCGGCGCAGGGTGGCATTGCTGCATCGCTTCAAAATATGGGCAAGGATAGCTGGCACTGGCATATGTATGACACAGTTAAAGGTTCTGATTGGCTTGGTGATACCGATGCCATGGAATATTTAACCCGTGAGGCACCAGCTGCAATATACGAGTTAGAGCATTATGGTGTTCCGTTCTCGCGTACCCAAGAAGGTAAAATTTATCAGCGCCCATTTGGTGGCCACATGATGAATTTTGGTGATGGACCGCCAGTGCAACGTACTTGCGCCGTGGCTGACCGTACAGGACATGCAATTTTGCATACGCTGTATGGGCAATCGCTAAAGCACAAAGCAGAATTTTACATTGAATATTTCGCCACCGAGTTGATGATGAGTGACGACGGTACTTGTACTGGTATTATCGCTTGGAACTTAGATGATGGCACCATTCACCGTTTCAACGCAAAAATGGTTGTGTTGGCAACGGGTGGTTATGGTCGTTCTTACTTCTCTGCTACTTCTGCACATACGTGTACGGGTGACGGTAACGGCATGGTGGCACGCGCTGGCTTGCCGCTTCAAGATATGGAATTTGTTCAATTCCACCCAACGGGTATTTATGGTGCTGGTTGTCTAATTACAGAGGGCGCGCGCGGCGAAGGTGGTTTCTTAACCAACTCAGAGGGCGAGCGCTTTATGGAGCGTTATGCACCTTCTGCCAAAGACCTTGCATCGCGCGATGTTGTATCGCGTTGTATGACAATAGAAATTAGAGAAGGTAGGGGTGTTGGCGCAAATGGCGATCACATTCACCTTAACCTAAACCATATTGATCCTGATACATTGGCCGAGCGTTTGCCAGGTATTTCAGAATCTGCAAAAATATTTGCAGGTGTTGATCTAACCAAAGAACCAATTCCAGTTCTGCCAACAGTTCACTATAATATGGGCGGTATTCCAACCAATTATATGGGCGAAGTTTTAAACCCAACGAAGAAAGATCCAAAGCGCGTTGTGCCAGGTCTTATGGCTGTGGGTGAAGCAAGTTGCGCCTCTGTTCACGGCGCAAACCGTTTGGGTTCAAACTCACTGATCGATTTGGTTGTGTTTGGCAGAGCCGCCGCGATTAAAGCTGGCGAAGTGATTGACCGCGAAAGCGCAATTCCTTCTCCGAATGAAAAAGCTTCGGAAAAAGCGATGGAACGCTTTGATAGTAAGCGTCATGCAAAGGGCTCGACACCCACTGCCGAGCTTCGCATAACCATGCAAAAAACCATGCAAGAAGATGCCGCTGTGTTCCGCACATCTGCTTCTCTTAAACAGGGTTGTGCGCGTATGGCTAAAGTTTGGGATGGCCTTGACGATATTAAAGTCACCGATCGTTCGATGATATGGAATTCTGATCTTGTTGAAACGCTTGAGTTAGACAACCTTATGGCTTGTGCCTTAACAACGGTTGTTTCTGCTGAGGCACGTAAAGAATCTAGAGGTGCGCATGCACACGAAGATTATAAAGATCGTGATGATAAAAAATGGCGCAAGCACACATTGTCTTGGATTGATCCTAAAGGCAAAGTGAAGCTGGATTATCGCGCTGTTGTGACAAAACCACTAACCGCACAAAAAGACGGCGGCATCGATTTGAAGAAAATAGTACCTAAGGCGAGGGTTTATTAATGGTTGAGCTAACACTCCCAAAAAATTCGAAGATTAAAGAAGGTAAAGTCTGGCCTAAGCCAGAGGGCGCTACCAATCTTCGTGAATATCGTATTTATCGTTATTCGCCAGATGATGGCAATAATCCATCGGTTGATACATATTATGTGAATTCGGATGATTGTGGTCCAATGGTATTGGATGGCCTGTTGTGGGTTAAGAATAACATTGATCCAACGCTAACATTGCGTCGTTCTTGCCGCGAAGGTATTTGTGGCTCATGTGCCATGAATATTGATGGCACGAACACGCTTGCTTGTACCAAAGGTCTTGATGAGATTAATGGCTCGGTTAAGGTTTATCCTTTGCCACATATGGCCGTTATTAAAGACCTTGTTGCCGACATGACACATTTTTATGCGCAACATGCTTCTGTTCAACCTTGGCTTCAAACAACAACACCTGCACCTGAAAAAGAGTGGAAGCAGTCTCACGAAGACCGCGAAAAACTTGATGGTTTGTATGAGTGTATTTTGTGCGCGTGTTGCTCAACTTCATGCCCATCTTATTGGTGGAATGGCGACAAATATTTAGGCCCAGCCGTATTGCTGCAAGCCTATCGTTGGTTGATTGATTCACGCGATGAAAATACGGGCGAACGCTTGGACGATCTTGAAGATCCGTTCCGCTTGTATCGCTGTCATACAATTATGAACTGTACACAGGCATGCCCTAAAGGCTTGAACCCTGCAAAAGCGATTGCTGAGATCAAGAAGATGTTGGTTGAACGTAGAGTTTAAGAAGTAATTTTATAATTGAATTAAATTAGGCCGCCCTGTGCGGCCTTTTTTTGTATTGCGTGGCATTTTTTCTCTCACGCGAGGTGCTTTGCACTCGCTACGAGGGTGCGAGCAAAGCTCGGTCGCTCTTCGCTTCTTAAGTGGCTTTTGAAATTGAATAAAATTGGGTGGCCTTGTGAGGCCTTTTTTGCGTTATGTGCCGAGCATAGAACTTGCGACCCTCGGCGTGACGGGCCGATACTCTAGGCCTTGTGGGCTTCACACAACCTCTCACAGTTTTGTGTAGATAGTTTATTTCAATTCTGGTTAAATTGACGGTAGATATTGCGTAAATTTACTTCAGGAGAATTTTATGCGTAAGTTTGGTTCTAATTTAATTGCCGCAACATTGTTTGCCGCGACCTTTATTGGCGGATCGGCATTTGCTGAAACAAAAACTGCATTGTTTGCAGGTGGATGTTATTGGTGCATTGAAAAAGATTTTGAACATGTCGAAGGTGTTGTAGACGTG
>NVRK02000027.1 GCA_002400845.2 Hyphomicrobiales bacterium | reverse complement strand
TGGAACATTTCTACTGGTTTTTGTAGGGTGTGGCGCGGCAGTGTTTGCTGGCGCAGCGGTAGGCCATTTAGGTGTGGCATTTGCATTTGGTTTGGGCCTTATAATGGCGGCTTATATTATTGGCGGCATTTCTGGTTGTCACATAAACCCTGCTGTAACTGTGGGTGCATGGGCCGCTGGGCGCATTAGCAAGACGCAAGGCATTGGCTATATTATTGGACAAGTTGTTGGCGCGATACTCGCCGCCTTTGCTGTGCTTATTATTGCACAAGGCCAACCTGATTACACCATAAGCATGGGTCTTGGACAAAACGGTTTTGGCAATGGTTATAATGGTGGCTACAATATTATATCTGCGGTGTTGTTTGAATTTTTAGCAACGTTAATTTTTGTAACCTTTTGGATGGAAGTTACCGAAGACAAAGACATGTCGCGTTGGGGTGGCTTTTTAATCGGGCTTTGCCTCATCGGTATTCATATCGTTGGCATTCAAATTACGGGCGTATCTGTTAACCCTGCACGCTCTATTGGCCCTGCACTCTTTGCTGGCCCCTATGCACTTGCACAATTGCCAATCTTTATTATCGCGCCTTTGGCTGGTGGTTTGGTAGGCGGTTATCTTTCTAAGAGCCGTATGCTTTCTGCAAGTGACAAAGATGGTACTGGCGAAAAGACAATTTTAAATTGGACCAAGAAAGCACAAGAATATACAGCGCAAGCAACCAGCAAAATTAAATCTGCCACTGCAAGCGCAACAGCTTCGGTTAAAGATAGCGTTGGTTCTGTAACAAATAGCGCTAAGAACACGGCTTCAAAAACTACTTCTAGTGTAAAAGAGGCCACATCTGATCTTGGTGGTAATGTTATTGAAGGCACAGCAAGTATTGCTGATGGTGTTGCTAAAACGGCAATTAAGTCTGCTTCTAAAACTGTAAGTAAGGCAAAGGCAACGACTAAGGCGGCAATTAAATCTGCTACGAAAACGGCGGCAAAGTCTGCAACTAAATCTACTGTAAAAACTGCTGCTAAAACAGTGAAAAAAGCGGTAACGAAAGCCGCGCCAAAAAAGACAACTGCAAAAACAGCTACTAAAACTAAGGCTTAATATGACTGATTAAATTTGAAATAAGCGCCAAGATATTTGTTTGAGTTTTCTTGTGTACTTATTTTAGCGAAAACCCCGCATCGCAAGGTGTGGGGTTTTTGTTTGCCTAAATCTGAGTATCTATTCTTACCCATATCGCATTTATGTTACTTGCGCTGATAATTACTTCGTGCACTGTTAATTTATCTTTAATTTAGGATTTCAAACATGTCGCAGAAAATTGATTATTACTTCACAAGCATTTCTCCATTTTCGTGGTTTGGCGTAAAGCAACTTGTTGAGATTGCTGAAAAACACAATAAGAGCATCAATTTCAAACCAGTAGTACTTGCTGAGTTATGGGCTGTTTCTGGTGGCGTACCACCAATGCAACGCCCTGAAGTTCGCCAACGTTTGCGCTTGGTCGATTTACAAAGAACGGCACATATGCGTGGCGTAGATATAAATGTGAAACCAGCACATTTTCCAGTAGACCCAACTTTAGCAGACAATTGCGTTTGGGCTATTCAAGCGGCGCGTGGCAACCCAGCTGACTTTGCATTTAGCTTGGGCGAGGCTGTATGGGCGAAGGAATTAAATATTACTGATGAAGCTGTTTTGGCAGATTTAATCAGCAAGGCTGGCTTTGTTTCTAAAGCAATTTTAAGCCAAGCAAAAAGCGAAGAAGCTGCCGCTGCAAGAGCGCAAAACTCACAAGATGCCATTGCCGCAGATGTGGTTGGTGCGCCTGCCTATGTGTATAAAGGCGAGGCTTTTTGGGGCCAAGACAGGCTTGATTACCTTGACCATATGTTAACATCGGGCAGAGATGCTTTTATAGCGTGAATTTTACCGACTATGATTTAGAACTCTTCACTTAAGATATGCTTTCTTTTTAATTGGACTTCATTTCTGGTTATGATAAAACAGGAATAGTTTCCTTTCCATAGTTGGGAAGTGGACTTATATCTGCATTTGGCTCTAGTGTTTGGGCTAAGCTTTTGGAGAAGCGTAATGCTTTCACATGAACGTATTTGGGCGGCATTAGACGCTCTTGCTGCAGTCAACAATTTAAGTGTTTCTGGCTTGGCGCGTCGCGCTGGCTTGGACCCAACTTCATTTAATAAATCGAAACGTAAAACGGGAGAAGGTCGCTTGCGTTGGCCTTCAACAGAATCTATTTCAAAAGCACTAAAAGCTACCAATACCAATTTAATTGATTTTATGAATTTGGTGGATAATATTCCAACCTCGATTGAAGAAATATCTTCTAACTTCGAATTGCCCGATGGGCGCAATGTGCCTCTGTTAGGTTTTGCAGAAGCTGGCAGTGGTGGCTTTTTTGACGATAGTGGATTTCCTGCTGGGCAGGGTTGGGACCAAGTTCCTTTTCCTGCCAATGAACATGACAATATTTATGCGTTAGAAGTTTCTGGCGAATCTATGCTTCCGCTTTACCGCGATGGTGACATTGTTATTGTTGCACCGGGCGCGAATATTAGGCGTGGTGACCGTGTCATCGCGCGCACAAAAGAAGGTGAGGTCTTGGCAAAACAACTGAACCGCCAAACCGCAACACAAGTTGAATTAAAATCGTTAAACCCTGAGCATTTAGATCGTGTGATTTTATTGCAAGACTTAGAGTGGATCGCTCGTATTGTTTGGGCCAGTCAGTAACACCCCAAATGTGGGTCAAGTAAACTCACTCCAAATTGAGCTGATTATGAAAAACATTCGTTATGACTTTCTAATTCTCTTAAGCATTATGATTGCGTACGCACCTATAGCTAATGCGCAATCAAGCGAAACTAACAATCAAATTACAAATCGAATTGAGCAAAGTTTTACAATTGAAAAAACACGTAAGAATATTCGTATTGTTGGCGAAGGAACAATTTTCAAACCGCAAGTAACCTTACAAGATAAAATCATTCGCCTACCTGCCGCCCCCTCTGCTTCTGCCCAAAAGATTGAGGCTATGCGCCGTAAAGAAGCGTTACTAAAACTACAAGAGCGCCACTATAACAGGCCGCTTATTTTGTTTGCTGGCGTTTTTCAATCTGGGAAAAATGTTGTTCAACTTGCAAATATTCAACCAACCGATGTCGACAAAATTTGCAATAGCGAAAAAGGTGAATGGCCTTGTGGGCGGTTTGCAAAAGCCGCCTTTCAACGCTTGGTTCGTAGCAATACGATTATTTGTGTATCACCAGAAGGTATACAAAAAAGCGGAGAACGCATAATAGAGACAAGTTGCTGGGCATCTAATTTCGAATTGGCAAAATGGCTTATCACCCAAGGCTGGGTTGATATAATTATTGATGGACCAAACGCGGATCACATAGAATTACGTGATACCGCAAATGAAAATGGCTTAGGCATTTGGCGTAAATAGCTGGCTTACTAATAATTAGGTTACTAATAATTAGTTTGCTAACTCGCCCTTTAACGCTTTTGCGATCAATGTACGCGTGGCATCAATTCCGTAAAGCGCAATGAACGATCCAAATCTTGGACCCTGATCTTGGCCAAGTAAAATTTGATAAAGTGCCTGAAACCACTGACGCAGGTTTTCGTATTCATGTTCTTTGCCAACACTAAATACTTCTGTTTGGATTGTATCGCCATCGCTTGATGCATCCATTGCGGCAAGCTTACTATCCAATGTTGCAAGTGCTTTTGCTTCTGCTTCTGTTGGTACACGAAACTTTTTATTTGGTTTCACAAAATCGCGGAAATAGGCGATTGCAAAGCCAACCAGCTCGTCTAATTTTGGATGTGTTTGAGGTGACACGCCATCGGCATAAGTTGAGATAAAGCCCCAAAGAGTTTCTTTATCTTCTGCGTTAGAAGCGCTTACCAAATTCAACAACATTGAAAACGAAATTGGCATATTTGCTTTTGGTGGATTTCCGTTGTGAACGTGCCAAACAGGGTTTTGCAAACGTTGCTCAATGCTTTGACCTTCATAGGCTGCTAAGTGCTGAAAATACTCATCAACTTGGCGTGGTATTACATCGAAATGCAAACGCTTTGCAGTCTTTGGTTTTTGATACATGAACAAAGACAGGCTTTCGCTAGGCGCGTAAGTAAGCCATTGTTCAATGGTGATGCCATTGCCTTTTGACTTGGAAATTTTCTCACCATTTTCATCTAAAAACAGTTCGTAGCAAAATTGCTCTGGTGGACGAGCCCCTAAAATGCTGCAAATCCTAGAATAAACTTTACTGTTTAAATGGTGGTCTTTTCCGTACATTTCAAAATCAACAGAAAGGCCTGCCCAACGCATGCCAAAATCTGGTTTCCATTGAAGTTTAACATTACCGCCGGTGACTGACATGGTCACTTCTGTGCCGTCTTCATCGTCAAATGTAATGGTGCTATCTGCCGCATTTACGCTTTTCATCGGCACATATAATACGCGCCCAGTGGAGGGTGAAATTGGCAAAAATGGGCTGTATGTCGCTTGGCGTTCTGCGCCCAGTGTTGGCAACATGACGCCCATAATAGCATCGTATTTTTCGACGCATAGTTTTAGCATGTCATCAAATTTACCAGACTTGTAATACTCTGTAGAGCTGGCAAATTCGTAACTAAAGCCAAAGCGATCTAAAAAGGCACGAAGGCGTGCATTATTTTGATGCGCAAAACTTTCATACTCTCCAAATGGGTCTGGCACATCTGTTAATGGTTTGCCCATATTGGCTTCTAATATTTCAGGATTAGGAACATTGGTTGGTATTTTGCGCATGCCATCCATATCATCAGAGAAGCACAAAAGACGTACGGGAACCTTATCTTCGGTTAAAACACGAAAGGCATTAATTACCATTACTGTTCGTGACACTTCGCCAAATGTACCAATATGAGGAAGACCCGATGGGCCGTACCCAGTTTCAAACAGAACAGTTTCTGGGTAACCAGATTTTTGATAGCGTTTAACAATCTTTGCTGCTTCTTGAAAATCCCAAGCCTTAGATTTTTGAGCTGCCACTAACAGTTCAGGAGAAACAGTGATTTCAGGCAAAGATGCGCTGCTCATTTTACATTCCATTTCAACTAATAATTTAATGCGTTATACAACGCCTTTAGTATTGCGGTTTAGAACAAGCTGGGCTTAATGCCAATAGAAGAGGCTTAATTATTCTAGCCGCTTTATAAAAAGAAATCACAAAAACTCTATCACCAATAATTTATTGGTTTTTGTATGTTAATCCTATTACATCTAAAACTTAATCACCTGATTGAGGAGAAAAAGTTGGAAGAAGCTCAAATTCGTTTAGCCGTATTTATTGGCCTATTTGTATCAATGGCCCTGCTCGAACATTTTAGTCCTCGCAGAAAGCTAAGACCCGTCAAGGTGAAAAGATGGTTCACAAATTGGGCAATCATCTTATTAGATTCTTTGCTTGTGCGCTTGGTCTTTAAAACAGCGGCAGTGGGCGGCGCATTATGGGCAAGTGATAATAATATAGGTTTGTTTAATTTAGTCACGCTACCTTATTGGTTGGCATTTGTAGTTTCTTTCATAATCCTAGATTTTTCAGTTTGGCTGTCGCATGTTGCCTCCCATAAAATTCCTATATTTTGGCGCATACACAGAATGCACCATAGTGATATAGATATTGATGTTACGACTGCCATTAGATTTCACCCAATTGAAATTTTACTTTCTATGCTTTGGAAATATGCAATTGTGCTTCTGCTTGGCGCGCCAGCTGCCAGTGTTTTGTTGTTTGAGATAGTGCTCAATGGTGGGGCGCTCTTTAATCACTCAAATTGGCGGATGCCAAAGGTTGTAGATCGCTATTTACGCTTGATTATTGTAACACCCGACATGCACCGTGTTCATCATTCGAGCGAACAAAATGAAACGGATTCTAATTATGGATTTAATTTTTCGTTTTGGGATAGGCTTTTTAAAACCTACATTGACCAACCAAAATTGGGTCATGATAAAATGCAGATTGGCCTAAAAGATTGGCAAGACGAAAGCCCGTCTCGTCTTTTGTGGTCGTTATTAGTGCCGTTTAAAAAATAAGAACCTAATAGAGACCAAGAGGAAAGTATTTTAGATACAGCTCTTTAAAGACGCCTTTTTCACTTATTTGCTTGAGTGCATAATTAAAGCCATTGGCTAAGTGGGCATCTTTTTTGGAGACGGCAATTGAAAGTCCATTTCCAAAATATTTACTGGATAAATATGGACCACCAGCATAATCACAACATCCGGCAGCATCTTGTGACGCTAACCAAAACGAGCCCGAAAGCGCATCTGTAAATATTGCATCTACATTGCCAGCTTTCAAAGCATTAAACACAGCTTGTCTTGTTGGAAATTGTACAAATTTACGTTCTCCAAAAGCACCTGCAAAATATTTTTGATGAGCAGACCCTTGCACTACACCAACTGTTTTTTTGAACAATGAATTATATACAGGTGAGGCTAATGGCTTATCACGTCTTGTAATAAACCTACCTGGTATTGATAAATATGGGTGGCTAAAAGCATATATTTGGCGTGTTGTCGCATTAATATCAAGCCCAGCAATAATTGCTTCTCCCTCGCCTTTTTCCAACATTTTTTCTAGATCACCCCAGCGTACAGCTTGAATTTGACATTTAGCCAAAACGTTTAATTCAGCACAAATTGCTCTGGCAAGATCTACATGAAAACCAGTTAAACGCTTTTTTCGATCGATGAAATTAAACGGCGGAAAATCTGTAGTCGTTAAAAATCTAAGCCTTGGAAGAATTGTAAAATTGGGTTTTGTGTATCGTGTATTAGGATCCCAAAAATTGGGGATCAAAACAGTTTGAGCAGATGCCGTATTTACAGGAGCAAATGTTAGCAGAGATGCCAAGACAGCCAAGGCTGTTTGTGTCGCAAAGAAACTAGCTGTTAAGCGGCGCATATTAATTAATCGACCCATATTCACAAATCACTCTCATTAGGCGTATGATATTGATATTCTAAAATCGTTTTTGTTTATACTTTAAATTTGAAAGTTGTTTAGCAGGTTGTTTGGATTGGGGAAACAGGACAAATTTATTGATTCATTCAAGAATCGTCAACACCGCGTGAAAGCTTACAAACAAATTCGAATAGATAATTCATTTAACACATTAGATGATTTATATTCTGCAAGAAGAATACTCACAGGCAATCAACAAAAAACTCTATTAATAGTTTCAACGCTATTTGTAATCAGTTCCTTTGCTTTTCCATTCGTAACGCTATTTCTATCAGGCTTACTCTTCGCTATATTTTATTTTTCTATTGTTTTGTTTCGCGCTGCGATTTTGTGTAATTTTGATAGCGCTCCAAACATTAAACCTTTCTCACTCTCGAACGCATCTGCTCCTACTAAAAAATACTCTGTTTTGGTTGCACTTTATAAAGAGACTGGACAAGTGTTTGATTTGGTAAAATCACTTCAACAATTAAAATGGGCCCCCAACAAAATTGAAATCTTTTTGTTATGTGAGGAAATTGATTTAGAGACGATAAATGCGATCAAGCAATTAAACTTACCCTTTTTCATGCGGTTGGTCATTTGCCCTAAGGGATCACCACAAACAAAACCACGCGCTTTAAATTATGCGTTGCAATATTGCACGGGAGATTATTTGGTGATTTATGATGCCGAAGACAGGCCCCATCCAGATCAATTATTAGAAGCGCATTTCACTTTTGAAAACAGCTCAGAAAATTATGCCTGTTTGCAAGCCCCTTTGCTCATAGACAATTGCAATGAGACTTGGCTCACAAAAATGTTTGCCATTGAATATACAACTCTATTTTCTGGAATTTTAATCAGCCTTGCTAAGTGGGGCGCACCAATGCCACTTGGTGGCACCTCTAACCACTTCAAGACAAAAATTTTAAAAATGGCAGGCGGCTGGGATGCCTTTAACGTAACCGAAGATGCAGACCTTGGCATACGCTTAGCACGTTTGGGATATAGATGCGGCGTGATTAATTCTGCGACCTATGAAGAAGCACCCACCACATTAGCTGTTTGGCTACCGCAACGCACACGTTGGCTAAAGGGTTGGATACAGACTTTACTGGTTCATTTACGCTCGCCAAAACAATTATTCATTGACCTTGGTTGGCGAAAATTTATCTGCTTTCATTTGCTAATTACGGGCATTGTTGTTTCCATAATGATCCACCCAATTTTTATAATTGTATTTCCGCTTCAAGTTTATTCATTTTTTATAGACAGCCCAACGCTTTCTTATGAAACTTTCATCATAGGTATAAGCACATTTACTCTTTTTGCAGGCTATTTAACTTATGGTTTTTTGGCTTTGGCGGTGACTAAGGGTAAACCTTTTACACCTAATAGGCTTTGGATATTATCCATACCAATATATTGGCTGTTAATTTCACTAGCAGGATGGCGTGCAATATTACAAATGTTTACTGCACCCCATAAATGGGAAAAGACAGAACACGGAAAATCACGCCGCGACACGCCTAAAATTTGAATATTTTACTTCTAAATTACTTAAAGTGCTTAGACAGTTTAAGCCCTTGCGCTTGGTAGTTAGAAGTTGCCAATTGCCCGTAAAGTGCTTTTGGCATTTCAATCATATGTTCGTAAACTAAACGGCCCACTAATTGCCCATGCTCTAAGATAAATGGCACATCGTGGCTGCGAACTTCTAAAACCCCACGAGCGCCCAAACCACCAGCTGCGGCATGACCAAAACCTGGATCGAAGAAGCCTGCATAATGCACGCGAAACTCGCCAACCAGTGTATCGTATGGCACCATTTCTGCAGCATAGCTTGGGGGCACATGCACAGCCTCTTGGCTGACAAGAATGTAAAATTCATCTGGGTCTAGAACAATGTCAGATGAACCATGGTTGTAAATTGGCTCCCAATAGTCGACCACATCAAGGGCGGCTTTTTTATCGACATCCACAACGCCCGTGTGACGTTTACCGCGATAGCCAACCAAGCCATTTTCATCGCCTGTTAAATCAATAGACATGCCAATACCGCCATTATGAATATTGGGGTTTGTGGTTGCTATAAGTGTTTCTTGTTCGTGCAATGCGAGCAATTCGACATCTGATAAAAGGGAGTTTCCTTTGCGGAATCTTATTTGCGAAAGGCGCGAACCTTTGCGCACAACAACAGGAAATGTCTTAGGGCTAATTTCTAAATAAAGCTGGCCTTTATAGCCTGCTTGAATTTGGTCGAACCCTTGTGACCCATCACAAATGACACGGGTAAAAATGTCTAATCTACCTGTTGAGCTTTTTGGGTTTGCAGATGCTTCAATTGCTTGTGGCAAATTTACAGATTCTAGCAATGGCACAATATAGACACAGCCAGTTTCTAAAACCGCGCCTTCGCTTAAATCAAATTCGTGCAATTTAAAACGGTCTAGTTTTGATTGAACGCTATTGCCCTTGCCTGGCAAGAATGATGCACGAACGCGGTAGGCTTTATCGCCTAATCGAAGGTCTAGACTTGCTGGTTGAATTTGATCGTCGTCTAATTTTTCTGACGATTGCAAAATACCATCTGCAAATAGCGCTTCGATCATGCTGTCTGGTAAAATGCCAGTTTTGCGTGGTTTAATTTCAGGATGTGTCATGTCGTTTTAAGCGCCGTTAAATTTAATGTTGAGAATACTCATAATCAAACAATTGATTGACGCAAAGTGCTTTTGGGCGTAAAACACACTTAATTCACGTGGTGATTTGGGCCGACCGGCTTGCAGCCACTTTAAATAAATCGCTAAAAGGGTCGTGGGTAATCCGATTTGCGACTTCGCGATCGGATTTTTTTGTGCCTGACAAACAGTGCGCATCTGGAGTTAATACTATGACAAATAAAGCAAAGCCCGATTGGAAACCAGCCACACAAGCAGTGCATGGGGGCATTACACGTTCTCAATTTGGTGAAACATCTGAAGCCTTATATTTAACGCAGGGCTTTGTATATGACAATGCAGAAGCCGCCGAAGCGCGCTTTAATGGCGAAGACGATGGTTTCATTTATTCACGCTATGCAAACCCAACTGTAGATATGTTTGAAAAACGCATGTGTCTGCTAGAAGGCGCGCAAGATGCAAGAGCGACTGCTTCTGGCATGGCGGCCGTAACCAGTTCGTTGGCTTGTCAGGTAAAAGCTGGCGACCACATTGTTGCTGCAAAAGCACTGTTTGGGTCTAATCGCTGGGTTATTGAAAACATGCTGGGTAATTTTGGCGTCGAATATACGCTGGTTGACGGACGTAATATTGAAGCTTGGAAGAATGCCGTACAGCCCAATACAAAAGTATTTTTTCTAGAAACACCGACCAATCCGACCTTAGAATTGGTAGACATCCAGGCCGTTGCTGACATCGCGCATGAATGCAATGCAAAACTAATTGTAGATAATGTATTTGCGACACCTGTATTGCAAAAACCCATGGAATTAGGCGCTGACATTGTGGTCTATTCTGCAACCAAACACATTGACGGACAGGGCCGCTGTTTGGGCGGTGTTATCCTTTCAGATCAAGAATGGGTTGATGAAAATTTACATGATTTTTTCCGCCATACAGGACCGGGATTAAGCCCATTTAATGCATGGGTATTGCTAAAAGGGTTAGAAACTTTAGCTCTACGCGTTAAGCAACAAAGTGAAAATGCTAGCCATGTTGCTACTTTTCTTTCCAGCCATAAATTGGTTGAACGCAGCATGTACCCTGGGCATGACACCCATCCACAATTTGACCTTGCTGAAAAGCAAATGCCGGGTGGATCGACACTGGTTGCCTTTGAGTTAAAGGGCGGTAAAAAGGCTGCTTTTGCTTTTGAAAATGCTTTAGACTTAATTAAACTGTCTAACAATCTTGGGGACGCAAAAAGCTTGGTAACACACCCAGCAACAACAACCCACAAAAGTCTATCTGAAGAAGATCGCGCCGAGTTGGGTATCAACGATGGTTTGGTTCGTTTGTCACTTGGTTTAGAAGACAAAGAAGATTTGTTATCCGATATAGAACAAGCATTAGATGTTGTGGCTAAGGCTTAATCCGCTAGCTCTGATTTTGCTAACATGATGCGTGAAAAGGCGGTGTAGAAAACCACCGCTGCAAACACCCATGCGAAAATTGAAAACCAATTTGGAAATACGCATGAGGCGACAAAAAACACTATTGTTTCTGTCGCTTCTGCTAATCCTGTTGTGTAAAAAATTGATTTTTTACCTCTAGCTTGCGTTTGCGCCCCGCGCTTTTCTGCCATTATTGCATAGGCTAAAAAACTGGCACCATTTACATAAAATGAGAAAATCAGCACAGCGCCAGCCAGTCCATTTTCTTCAAGGCTTGCAAAGATAAAGCCAAGCGGAATTGCTCCGTAAAAAGCAAAATCTAATACAATGTCTAGAAACCCACCATAGTCTGTTGACTTTGTAAGCTTTGCGATTGAGCCGTCCAGTCCATCTCCAAGTCTTGATAATAAAAGTAAAATCAAGCCTATCCAAAAAGAGTGATAGGCAATTAGCACAGCGGCAAGCATTCCAATAAAAAACGAAAATACTGTCACCTGATTGGCATTGATATTAAGTGCTACCAATTTCTTTGCCATCCACATTAATAGTGGATCTATTTTCACTCTGATACTGCCGTCAAACATTTTAATTCCATAAATTTGATTAAATTAAAGCTTGGCTTTTCTAGTGTGCCTTAAGTGTACCTAATATGAATGGATCATGTTATAGGTTCTTTTGATTATTAAATAATTCATTCAAGGGTACCCAAAAATGTATCACGAAACAACTAACGATATTATGGTCTCTGTGATGCCAGTGTATATTGATGAAAAATCGACCCCAGAAAAAGATATTTATTTTTGGGCCTATCGGGTTACTATTAAAAACAAAAGTAAAAACAATGTGCAATTGATTTCGCGATATTGGCGAATTAGTGATGCGCTTGGCCGAGTTGAAGAAGTAGAAGGCGAAGGTGTTATTGGTGAACAACCAATACTAGAACCAGATGCTCATTTTGAGTATACAAGCGGGTGTCCTTTGACAACTACTTCTGGCATTATGGTTGGCACTTATACGATGATTAATATTGATAAAGAAAACAAGCCTGGCGCCCCATTCAAAATTAACATCCCTGCATTTTCACTAGATATCCCAGATGCTGACCATATTATAAACTAGGACTTTACCCAAAAAATGTTCACTGCTCTGCGGCCTATTTTACTCGTAAATGGTTTATTGATAGCTTTGCTTGGTGCATCTATGCTGTTGCCAGCAATTGTTGATTTAATGGCTGACAATGATGATTGGCAGGTTTTCACAGCCGCCAGTCTTTTAACTATTCTTATTGGTTTTGGCTTTTATTCTAGCGCACGTGGCACGTCTAACGATATGAGCACACGGCAAGCTTTTATTATGGTAACAGTTGCTTGGTTTTTATTGGCACTGTTCGGCTCAATTCCTTATTTACTATCTGGTGTTGTTGATAGTTTTACAGATGCCATGTTTGAATCGATGTCTGGCATTACCACGACAGGCGCAACTGTAATCACCGATTTAAACCATACGCCATTGGGTATTTTATTCTGGCGTGGCATTCAACAATGGTTAGGCGGCCTTGGAATTATTGTTATGGCGGTGGCGGTGCTGCCAATGCTTCAAATTGGTGGCATGCAATTATTTAAAATTGAAGCATTTGATACCGCAGAAAAAATTATGCCTCGCGCAACACAAATTTCTGGCTCTCTAACGCTTACCTTTGCCTTAATTACTCTGGCCTGCACACTGGCGTATTTAGCCGCTGGCATGAAAATTGACGACGCGGTAATTCACGCTATGACAACGGTTGCCACAGGCGGCTACTCCACCAAAGACGCCTCATTGGGCCATTTCGATAGTATGTGGATAGACAGTGTTGCCGTTACCTTCATGATATTAGGCTCGATACCTTTTATTCTTTTTGTGCAAGCGATCCGTGGAAATTCAAAACCGCTTTTTGAAAATTCCCAAGTAAGAGTATTTTTAGGCGTTTTAGCGCTTCTGATTTTATTTGCTTGGTGGCTTAACCCAAATAAAGAAGATCAGTTACAAGGGTTTTTCCATGCTGCCGTTAACGTTACATCGCTCGTTACAGGCACTGGATATTCAACGACAGATTACAATGCTTGGGGCCCCGCCTCGCAAATGTTCTTTTTTATTATTATGTTTATTGGAGGGTGTGCTGGCTCAACTTCGTGCGGCATAAAGATATTCAGATTTCAAATTCTTTTTGAAACGGCAAAGCAAAACATTAAGCGAATATTCCAGCCCAATGGAATATTTGTGGTTCAATATAATGGAAAGCGCTTAGATCAATCTGTATCAACAGCGGTTATGAACTTCTTCTTTTTGTTCATTATCATATTCATTGTTGTTGCCGTCTTGTTAAATCTTTCTGGTCTTAATGTTATTACCTCATTGTCAGCTGCTGGCAGCGCCTTGGCAAATGTTGGCCCTGGCATGGGCAACATTATCGGCCCTAATGGCACTTACCAAAGCTTGAATGACAGCTCGAAGTGGATCTTAATTTTTGCAATGTTAATTGGTCGCTTAGAACTTTTAACAGTTTTGGTTTTATTCATTCCAAGATTTTGGCGTTATTAATTTACCTTTTTTGACAGAACCAAAATATTATTCGGCGGGTTGAGTGTTCGCCTTAGCGTTAAAGAAGAACGACAATACATTTTTAATGTCAGAGCCAATTGCAACAAATGCAGGTACTAAGAACAACACCAATAAAGTTGCAAGTCCAAGGCCAAAAATGATAGTGGCCGCCATTGGTAAAATGAATTGTGCTTGAACACTTTTTTCAAACATCAAGGGTACTAGCCCTCCAATGGTTGTCAGCGAAGTTAGCAATACTGCGCGCAATCTATCACGGCTTGCACCTGTAGAAGCGGTGAATAAGTCATCGCCATTGGATATGCGTTCATCCATTCGACTTACCAATATGATTGAATCATTCACCAAAATTCCAGCCAATCCAAGAATTGAAATGAACGATAAGATAGACAACTTAAAGTCCATTACATAGTGACCATAAATTGCGCCAACCACCCCAAATGGAATTATCAACATAACAGCGAAAGGTCTCCAATAGCTGGAGAACACCCAAGCTAGAATGATGTAAATAACAAACAAAGCAACCAGCACGCCTATGCCTAATTCTTTAAAAGCAGAATCACGTTCTTTCGAGCGTCCATCAAATTTATATTCGACGCCATATTTTGTGGCAATTGCTGGAAGTCCATCTTCTATTAATGTAGCTTCTGCCTCTTCTGTTGTAAAAACGTCTGTGTTCAAATCTGCGGTTATTGAAACCAGTGTTTTTCCATCAACACGTCTAATCGCGGCAAAGCCTTGTTGCTCAGATAATGATACAACTTCGCTTAATGGAACAAATTCTCCCGATGTCGATTTTAATTCAAAATTACGCAAAGCGGCAGAGCCAACATCTCGGCTAATGCGCTTGACCCTAATGGTTATTTCTTCATCTCCTCGTGCAAATCTACGTGGCACAGAGCCACTAAATGCATCACGCACTTGCGCACTAACATCTTCGATAGAAAAGCCTAACGCGGTGCCGCGTGGTGTAAGTTTCATGATGAGCTCTGGTTTACCATATGGGAGATTATCGCTGGCGCCCGAAACAGATGGCAATGTACTTACGAGATCAACGATTTCGTCTGCTGCTTTTTTAAGTGTTGCAACATTTGATCCAGACAATTGCAATTCGACATCGCGCCCAGGAGGACCACCGCGTGGTTGTGAGATAGACGAGCGTCGTAGTCCTGCAACTTTTGGCAGCTTGGCTTTCCACGCATTTACAATATCAGGAGAACGTATTGTGCGCACTTCAGAAGAGGTTAGTTGAACGTTGATTTGCGCAAGGTTATCGCCTGTATTTCTACCTGCTGAACCAAGCGTAACGAAATGTGCTTCGACGAGCCTTTCACCTTTACCCAACTCTTTTTCAACTTCCTTTAAAGTGTCTTCGTGAAGCTTCACAATCTTTTTAATTTTATCTTCTGGCAAGCCAGCATTGAACACTAGGCGTACTCTTATATTTTCTGATTCTGGCGAAACGAAAAACACAAAGGGAACTTTGCCACTTTGAAATAAACCAATGGCTAAAACCATCATGCAAGCAATGGCAATTGAAACCGTCACATAACGCCAATGAAATGACAATTCGACCAGCCAATTAAAAGGCCCATCTCTAAATTTAGTAAAACCACGATCAAACCCACGGCGTAAAAAATTTTCATTTTCAAATGCTTCATGCGCAGCATCTAGGTTTTTAGTTTTATTTCTTTTTCTTGAAAAACTTTTTGGCACAAAAACACACATCGCCTCGATGAGGCCTGCGAACAACAATGTAAATGCCGCCAATGATACGACAAATAAGGGAGTTGAAAAACTGGACTGCAAATATTTCAGACCGTCAAATAATGGGGACATGTAGCTTTGCATGAACCCAGCATCGCCATTGTTAAGCGCTAAAATAGCAAACGCGCCAAACAAAAATGCGATGAATAATTGGCGCAAAAATGACCAGCCTTTGTTTTTATTTGGCAATAACGCATGCGCCAAGTGCCCTGGTAAAATGAAGAAGCATTCAATCATACTTGCGATCAAAACTGCAATCACGACAATAGGTAACACACCCATAATCTGACCTATGATCCCAGAAATCAACAATATTGGAGCGAAGGACGCAACCGTTGTCAGCATTGCTGCTGCAACCGGTTTAATCATGCGCCCTGCGCCATTTTCTGCAGCTTCATATGGGTCATCGCCTTCCGAAAATCTGGTCGCTGTATGCTCACCAACCACAATTGCATCATCAACGATGACACCCAGCATCATAATCATGGCAAACAATGTAATCATGTTAATGCTCTCACCAAACATCCACATAAAGCCAACTGTTGCAGACATAGCAACGGGAATACCTGCAGCAACCCAAAAAGCAATGCGTGCATTTAGAAAGATGAAAAGTATTAGTACAACCAATATTAGCCCCGTTAGACCATTGCGTAATAATAACGATATGCGGCCCTTAACAGCGTCGGCGCGAACATTGTATTTTTGAAGCGTGATACCTGCTGGCATCGACACTTCCAATTCTTCCAAATAGCTGTTTAAAATATTTGCTGTAACCAACGTATCAGAAGTTGGCGCACGAGATATACTAATTTGAATTGCAGGGTTTCCATTTATAAGACCTTGTTTACTGTCGTCATCAAACCCAAATGAGATGTCTGCTATATCCTTGAGGCGTACTTTTTCGCCACTTTCAAATGATCTAACTTCAATGTTTTTTATTGCTTGAGGTGTTTTAAAATCACTTTGAGTGCGCAGCTGCTTTTCTACGGCTCCCCCTGTACTGCCGGAAGGTAAATTGCGAGAGTTATCTTTTATTTTCTTGGTCACATCACTTATAGTGAGACCAACACGGCGCAATTCACGTTCTGGAATGTTTACTGCTAATTCACGTGAGCGAAGCCCGGTGAAATCAACACGATCGATACCGCGTTCGATGAGATCATCTCTTATTTTTTTTGCGTAAATACGCAACGTCTCTTCTGGCACATCACCCGAAATTGATAATGTGGCAACACCTTCTGCTCTTGCTCGTAACGAAACCCTTGGTGTTTCTGAATCTTCTGGCAAATTACCTATGGCTTTAACTGCCGCATCAATATCGCCTACTGCTTTTTGCATGTCCGAATTTGCTTTAAACTCAAGCGTTATTGAAGCGGTGCCTTCACGCGCTGTAGAGCTCATTTTATCTATATTCTCAATATAACGCACCTCTGGCTCAATCACCTGAAGGATATTAGATTCGACATCTTCAGCGCTGGCACCAGACCATTTAACGCTAATGTTTACCGCTTGCGTTTCGATGTCTGGGAAGAATTGTGTATTGATTTTAAAAATCGCGTAAATGCCAAACAGCACCATTAATACCATTATTAGATTGGCAGCATTTGGGTGACGCGCCAAAAGGCTAACCAATCCGCCACTGTGCTCAAATCGTCTTTCAATCATGTTTTTATTCCAATTGGTATTTAGAGTATCTAAATTTAGTTGGCTGAATTATCACGTTCTGGTCTTTTGTCGTTTGGCTTCTCGCCGTTTGGCTTATTGCGTTTTGACCTTCTATCAGTCGGCCTAGCTCTCACTGGGTCGTCTTCGCCTCTAATACGCAAGCCATTACTCACTTCAGAAATACGTGTTGTTAGAACTTCATCGCCAGCAGAAATTCCAGATTCAATTAAAACCGTTTCGCCATCAAAGGATGCGACAGAGACTGCTTTGCCAACCAATTTTTTGCTTTCAACAACATATACAGTGTCGCCATTATAAAGCGCAGTATCAGGCAAGCTGATATGATTTTCAAAAGTACGATCTGCTAAATTAATATCAACAAATGCACCGGGTCGAAGTGCTATATCATTGTTGTTTTGAGCTATAGTGGCAAACACCTCCACACCGCCTCTCGTGGAAGCAATCTCAGCGCCAATGCGATCAATTTTTGCATCGTATGAATATTTCTTTCCACCAACGGTCCAAGCCACAGTTACCGGCCTATCGATCAAACCATCCCCATCTGCTTGAATGCGTCCAAAACGCTCATCCGTTAATATAAATCGTGCTTCTAGAAAGTCTGATTGATACATGGAAACAAGCACGTCATTTGCGCCAACCAACTTGCCAGCTTGTACTTGTGTCGAGCGAATAATACCACTGAAAGGCGCAAGCAAAACTGTGTCTTTTAAATTGCGCTGCGACAGTTCAATTTTCCATGTTAATCTTTCAAGTGCTGCTTGTTGTTGTGCTAACTTTGCCTTTGCGGTGATGATACTAACTTTGCTTTGCTCAACGGATTGACGACGCTGAGAAAGCGTTAAAGTTTTATCTTCTACTTGCTTAGATGTCGCTGTGCCGCGTTTCCGCAATTTTTGAATTCTGTCTAGATCTTTTTGTGCTAGTGCCAATTGCTCTTTAACAGATGCAAGGCGTGTAATTTCTAATCTTACGCCAGCTTCATTTTCTAGAATGTGTGCTTTGGTTTCTGCAACATTGGCTTTTGCTTCGCGCAATTGACCTTCATAATTAAAGCGATCAATTTCAACGAGCGCCTCACCTTTTACAACCATACCGCCAGACTTTAGCTTGGGACTGACCGATATTACCTGACCACTGACCAGCGAGCGAAGGTCTACTGAACGCCCCGCAACGACCTCGCCATAAAGAGAAATGATTGGTTGATAATCTGCTGATTTTACAATGACCGTTTCAACTGTATAAACGCGGGGGAAAATTGGGCGAACCTTTTTTTCTGGCTTTGATGCAATGAGTGCATTCATGCCCAAAAAGCCACCACTTAAAATTAGAAGCATCAAAAAAAATTGACCTACTGCTCTAAACAGAGAAACACTTGCGCTTTTAGGCAGTAATAACAGTTTATTTTTTACAGATCTGGCCACAATATTTGTGGAGACTTTAGCTTCATTCGAATTATCAGCTCTATCTAGCATCACTATTTCCCAAGACAATTTCCCAAGATTTTTTGGGCGAAGAAATTACCATTGAGACAATTATATATGGCGATAATAAATCAGCAAGTTACAATCTGTTCATCTTCACATTGAGACAAACACGAACTAAAATAAATTTTAGCTTAAGTCTGATGGCCCGATTGCATAATCTGTATTACAAAATTGGCAATTAGTTTCGATGTCTCCATCTTTCATTGCTTCTTCAATATCTTCTGCCGACATAGATTTAATCGCAGTGATGACACGCTCTTTGCTACAGCTGCATTTATCTGTGACTTTTGGACCTTCAAATACATGCACACCGCGCTCGTGAAACAGTCTGTATAAAAGTATTTTAGAGCCGACTTCATCATCGGTTAATTCAACATCAGAAACTGTTTCGATCAATGCTTTTACTTCTGCCCAAGTGTCGTCGCGCCCTTCAAAAACATGTTCCTGCACGCCTTTTGGAGCATCGCCACCTGAAATATCACGAACAGATAACTTATCTTCTGATTTTGGTAAAAATTGAACCAAAACACCCCCAGCGCGCCAACCATGTTTTGAACCTTCTCCCTCTTGTTCTGGGGTAATGGTTTCTGCCACTGCCAATCGAATTTGTGTTGGAATTTGTTCTGATTGAAGAAAATAAGCGTGAGCTACTTCTTCTAGCGATTTACCATCTAGGGCAACAATGCCTTGATAGCGCTGGGTCACGCCCCCTTGATCGACAGTCATTGCCAATGTGCCACTACCCAGCAATTGCTCAGGCGATATTTCATCTTTTTCTATCGCTGACTTCAACATATCTACATCATAATTGGCGTAGGCTCTAACAGCATCTGGTGATGTGAAATCAACTACCAACAAAGATACAGGACCATCTGACTGCGTTTGAATGATGAACTTACCTTCAAATTTTAAAGACGTGCCAAGCAAAACTGTTAGCACGATAACCTCGCCCAATAGCTTCGAAACAGGCGTTGGATAATTATGTCTCGACAAAATAGTATCAACCATATCGCCTAGCTGAACCGCGCGGCCGCGCACTTCTAAATCTGTCACATGAAAAGGCACAACGCGATCTTCACCACCAATTGCATCCATTGCGACTTCAGCAGTTTTGTTAATATTTTCTGATGATTGCGTCATGATTACCTTTGGACAATCTTAAAGATTGTTTCTGTAAGTTATTTATATTTTGGCTTATTTTGGTGCTAAAATAGCTAAATTAAATTAACCCAAAGCACCAAGCTAATACGCCTTTTTGTGCATGTAAGCGATTTTCTGCTTCATCAAACACCACAGATTGCGGACCATCAATAACAGCGTTTGTTACTTCTTCGCCTCTATGAGCTGGCAAGCAATGCATGAACAATGCATCTGGTTTTGCGTGGCGCATCAATTCTTCATTTACCTGATACGGTAGAAACACATTTTCACCGCGTCCAGTTTCTTCTTGCCCCATAGAAACCCAACAATCGGCAATCACAGCATCAGAGTTTTTAACAGCTTCTATTGGATCATGGCCAATAATAACATTGCCGCCATTTTTGTTAGCCCAGTCAACATATTTCTGCATTGGAGCAAACCCTTTTGGGTGAGCAACCTTAATCGTAAAATCAAACCGTGCTGATGCCTCTATAAAAGAGTGCAGCACATTATTACCATCACCCGTCCATGCAAGCGTTTTGCCTTTGATCGGGCCTTTATGCTCTTGGAAGGTCAATATATCCGCCATAATCTGGCATGGATGCGTATCGTCTGTAAGCGCATTGATTACAGGCACTGTTGCATATTTCGCCATTTCTTCTAGGCGAGAATGATCTGTTGTGCGGATCATAATTGCATCCACAAAACGCGACAGTACTCTGGCTGTATCGGCAATGGATTCAGAATGGCCCAATTGCATTTCGCTGCCAGATAAAAACAGCGTTTCGCCACCTAATTGGCGCATGCCCACATCAAACGAAATTC
>NVRK02000026.1 GCA_002400845.2 Hyphomicrobiales bacterium | reverse complement strand
GTAAATCGCGGAAAACGTTCCGTGGAGTTAGACATTTCGACACCGCATGGTCGTGATGCGGTGCTTGCATTAGCAAAGACCAGTGATATCGTCTTAGAGAATTTTAAATCTGGAACTTTGGCGCGCTATGGCCTTAGTTATGATGATTTGAACGCTGTGAAACCAGATATTATTTACGCTTCGATCACTGGGTTTGGTCAAACAGGTCCAAGAAAAAATGATGCTGCCTATGATTTTATGATCCAAGCAATGGGTGGGTTAATGAGTGTAACAGGTGCTCCCGACGGTACAGCAGGAGCTGGCCCTCAAAAGGTTGGCGTGCCGATTATCGATATAATGACAGGAATGTATACATCGATTGCAGTGTTGGCTGCGCTTTCAAATCGCGACAAAACGGGTAAAGGTGAATTCATTGATATTGCTATGTTAGATGTAGCTGCCGCAATGCTTGCCAATCAGGCAATGAACTATTTGGTCGCTGGTGATGAGCCAGTAAGGCGTGGCAACAAACATCCAAATATTCAACCACAAGATGTTTTCCCAGTTCAAGATGGTCATTTGGTCGTTGCTGTTGGCAATGATGGCCAGTTTGTAGAATTTGCTAAAGCCTTGGGGCATTCATATTGGTCAGATGATGAACGGTTTTCTGCAAATGATGCGCGTGTTAATCATTTAGATAAATTGCATCCAATGATTTGTGAAGCGTTACAAAAACAAACACTTGCTCATTGGTTAGATGTTTTGGGCAATGCAGGTGTGCCATGTGGGCCAATTAATACAATACCAATGGTAATGAAAGATGAGCAAATTCAACATCGTGAGATGGTGAGAGATTTAGCACACCCTTTGGCTGGCACTGTAAAACATGTCGTTAGCCCTATGCGTTTTACGAATGCGCCATTATCGTATGAAAAAAGTGCGCCTTTACTTGGCGCAGATACAAAAGCAATTTTGGATGAACTTGGATTAAGCTGAGCGCTTATTTTCTATGCAGATTTGGTAAATAGAAAATGAATAATATGAAATTGAAAACGATTACTACAGGGGATGTCACGATTGTTTATTACGTTTTGGGTGAGGGGCCAGCAATTTGTTTAATCCCTTCAACAGGACGCGCAGTGAACGATTTTTTTGAGCTAGCAGAAGAACTCGCTAGCAAAGGGTTCCAAGTAATTCTACCACAGCCACGTGGAATTGGTGGGAGTAAAGGGCCTCTCTCTGGAATAGATTTCCATAATTTTGCAGCAGATACTATTGCAGCCATTAGCGCTGAAACCGATAATGTAATTGTAGCAGGCCATGCTTATGGATGTTGGATTGCTCGTACTGTTGCCGCAGACTATCCTGAACTTGTTCGTGGCTTGGTTTTGATTGCTGCTGGTTCTGGAAAGTTTCCTGTAGAACTTACAAATGCAATTGATTGTTTAACGTCGCTAGACACAGATAGGCAAGAGCGTTTAGCGGCGTTGCGTCTAGCATTTTTTGCACCAGACAGTGATCCAGAAGCTTGGCTTAAAGGTTGGCATTTAGATGTGAAAAAGGCTCAAAGGGCTGCACGTGTAGCGACGGATCCTGAAACTTGGTGGCACAGTGGAAACGCGCCAATACTCGATCTTATTGCATTGCATGATCCATTTCGCCCACCTTCGACATATGATGATTATATTAGCGAATTTGGCGAGCGTGTAACGCAAATGAAATGTGATAAAGCAAGTCATGCTTTGCCAGATGAAAAGCCTGTACAAGTAGCGCAGCATATTTTTGCATGGGTAGAAACGCTAAGATAATTTGCTAATAATAAATCTAGTAACCGCGCAATTTTTTCTGCAATCTCTTCATCGCCTATCTCTAATAATGGTTGAAAATTTGCTATTTTGCTGACTGCTGTTTTAACTGCTGGTGGTATGAACCCAATTTAGGTTATTGGCGGTTTTCCCTGTTTGGTGCTCAATAGTTTATTCCAAGAATTTATTTAACACTGCGTTGAAAGCATCAGGACGTTCAAAATTGGGTATATGTCCCGCATTGTCTATTGTTTTGATTTGTACATTAGCAACAGCACTAAATGTTTTTTGCATGGCTGCTGGCATCGCACCATCTTTTGCACCAGCAATTGCTAATAGCGGTATATTTATTGTGGGGACAATGTCAGCATAATCATAGCTTTGTAGTGCGCGAGCACATTGAATAAAGCCATCTACAGAAGTTGTGGACATCATGTTGGTTAGTATCTTTCCTTTGTCGCTTTTTCGTGTGTCCTCTTGAAGCCATCGATCTGCGGTAACATTTGCAAACTCTTTAATTCCTTTGTCTTTTACAAAATCAATTCGTTCCTGCCAGGCAGCGGCTCCGGTTGGTGCGGTACGGGCCATGCCGTCAACAAATACAAGTTTTTCAAATCTATCTGGCTCTTGTTGATAAGCACGCAGTCCAGTGGGGACCCCCATGGACAAGCCAACAAAGGTGCATTCTTGAATGCTTAAATAGTCAAGCACTGCCAAAACATCATCACCAAGCATATCAAAATTTAATGGATCTGTTGAATATGTGGATTTTCCGTGTCCGCGTTGGTCGTAACGCAACACATTATAACGTTTAGAAAGAGCTAAAGCTTGCGCATTCCAAATAGACATATCCGTCACAAACGAGTTGCTGAATATGACCCAAGGAGCATTATCTCCTGCTTTTTCTATTTTACAAAAGAGATTGCCACCCTCTACATCTAAACAAAATTCTTTTGCCATTTTCCACCTTCCAATATTATAATTATTAATAACCCATTTGATTAAATCAATAAACCATAAGATTGACATATACAGTCTTTCTATTTATATATTCATCATAATTTTCTAGGTATTTTACAATAGGTCAATATAGATCAATCGGAGAGATCAAATGAAATTACTTTGGTCTAAAAGATCTCCTTTTGCTCGTAAGGTTATGATTGTTGTTGCCGAAAAAGGTTTGGCAAATAATGTGCAAACAATAAACACTATCGTTATGATGGCAGCGCCAGCAAATAAAGATGTGTTGAAATACAATCCGCTTTGTAAAATCCCTGTTCTAATTCTTGCTGATGGAAATTCACTTTTCGATTCTCGAGTGATTTGTGAATATCTCGATGAAATTGGCAAAGGACCAAATCTAATTCCTTCTCAATTTGACCAACGAATAAAGTGCATGTGCCTGCAATCACTAAGTGATGGCTTGTTAGATATTCTGTTACTCTGGCGAACTGAGGTTGGGCGGGGTGAGTTATGTAACGATCAAATTAGCAATAGCTTCGA
Source organism: Hyphomicrobiales bacterium (assembly GCA_002400845.2). Lineage (GTDB taxonomy): Bacteria > Pseudomonadota > Alphaproteobacteria > Rhizobiales > Rhizobiaceae > Salaquimonas. Next base: position 145 of record NVRK02000026.1, on the reverse strand, counting down.
TACAAAAGTTAAAGCAACTATGGCGCAATTGGAAAAAGAGGTTGTGGATTTTAAAACTCAGCCGCTCAATCTAGGGCATATTTCAGTAGTTTGTGTTTTGGCTCAGCTTAATTTTCGTTACCCCAATTGCAATTGGCAAAAGGCC
>NVRK02000025.1 GCA_002400845.2 Hyphomicrobiales bacterium | reverse complement strand
CGTGTTGGCAGTGTAACCTCCAGAACGCAGGTTACACCTGTCGTTGAGCGTTTAGTACGTGTGATGAATAAATTGAATCCAGAATTAGATTTTAGTGTTGTGAATAATAATAATAGTGATCTTGCATTTGGCGGTGAGCAACAAGATCTTGAAGAAATGCTGGGTAACTTGTTAGAAAATGCGAGTAAATTTGCCAACCATAAAATTAAGATCATTCTTGTTGAGTTGGATGACAGCCTAACAATAAGTGTGGAAGATGATGGTCAGGGTCTAGCGAGCCATGAAAGTGAAAAAGCGCTCTCACGCGGTGGGCGCATAGATGAGACAAAACCTGGATCAGGTTTAGGGTTGTCGATCGTTAAGGATATTGTTAGCGAATATGCTGGATCAATTGATCTTAAAAGGTCAAAATACGGTGGACTAAGTGCTAAATTGACATTGCCTAAAGTTTGAAAATAAGTGAAACAATTATTTAGCCTTTTTATGGCCTATATCTGTAATTACTAAAAAATACTTCTTGATGCAGGGGTGCTGATTCGTGAACTTTAAAAAAACAATTCTTATGGTTTTCCTAGCCAGCGGTACTGTAATTGGCTTAACAGGGTGCGTGTCATCAAAATTAGATTTTGAAAACGACCCTCATTTGGCCTTATCAAAAGGTATTTTATCAAGTGAGTTTGGTATAGGGCTAGTTGGCGCGGATAGGCTTAAAGCCATTAATGCAGAACATACTGCTCTCGAAAATGGTGTTACTGGCGCATCTATCATTTGGTTAGGAGCAAACGCCATTGCTGGAAATGTGGTTCCTGGTCAGCCCTATCATGTGGGTTCTGCTACGTGTCGTACTTATACGCATACTATTGCAATTGCTGGTGAGAAGAGATCGGCTCGCGGCACTGCATGCAAAGAGAAGAATGCAGATTGGGCGCCATTAAGTTAACAGGTCTCTTGCGACCTCTTGTCTCAATACTGTTATCACACCTATTTGTATTTGCTTTTAGCGGCTACCGCGTTATCAAATAACCATGACTTTTTGGATACTCGCCGCAATATTAGCATTCATCGCAACCCTTTGCGTGGTAATGCCACTTGCCAAAAATAAAGATGAACTTGTGCCTGATATCCAATTGGATAAAGCACTTTATCGCGCGCGCATAAATGAGATAGATCAGGACTTAAAACTTGGAAGAATATCTTCGCAACAAGCCGAGGCTGCGAAGTCGGAAGAGGGCCGAAAGTTAATTTCCATCGCTAAGTTTGAAAAAGCGGATGAGGCACAATCCACAAGTGCAAGATCAATTAATTTTTACAGAGTGCTTCAAGGCGTTTGTTTAATCTCAATCCCAATTATTTCATTGTCATTATATTTGTTTTTGGGAAGTCCATTTATTCCAGATCAATCATTGGCATCGCGAATATCTGCCGACCCAGCAGGGCAGAGCTTAGAAGAAAATGTTTCCAGAGTTGAGGCACATCTTGCGAAATCTCCAAATGATGCAAGCGGTTGGGCAGTTTTAGCGCCAGTATATACAAGAATGAATAGATTTAACGATGCCGCAAATGCATGGTCGCGTGTATTGCAGTTAAATCCAAAATATCCAGAAGTACGCTCAATGATCGCTGAAGCGTTATTAAACACAACTGGCGGAGTTGTGACGAAAAAGGCCAGAGATCTTTTTCTTGCTGAATTGAAAATTAATCCAGCCTCTGCCAAATCACGCTACTATATTGCATTGTCACTTAGTCAAGAGGGACGTTTTGAAGAGGCATCAAAATCATGGCAATTACTGATTGATGGGACAAATCCCCAAGCACCTTGGTTAGCGACAGCAAAACAATATCGTGATGACGCAATGAAACGTTCAGGCATTAAACCTTCGCCAAAACTAGAATTACCCAAGGGTGCAATTACTAAAGGGCCTACTAAAGAGCAGATTTTAGCCGCCCAAAAAATGAATGATAAGGATCGTAATTTAATGATCCAAAGCATGGTTGATGGACTCGCAGAAAAGTTAAACGCTGACCCTTCAGACCAACAAGGTTGGCTTCGTTTGATAAGAGCTTATAATGTGTTGGGAAACAATCAATCTGCGAAATCTGCGATTTATACAGCCATAAATGCACACGCAAGTGATGTAAGGTTTATTGCTTCTTTGAACGAGATTCAGCAAATGATGGAAAAACAGGACAAACAGAAATGACAAGAAAACAGAAAAGATTGGCTGGCATTGGTGCAATTGGCGTTGTTTTAATGAGTGCTGTATTTATGGTTATGTTTGCTCTTAATGACGAAATTGTTTTCTTCTATTCTCCAACCGATGTGATTGTTGAAAAGAAGGCTGCTAATGGTGAGCGATTTCGCTTAGGTGGTCTAGTGAAAGAGGGAAGTCTGGTCAAAACGGGCAACACAGTTTCGTTTATAATTACTGATACCGAATACGAGTTGAAGGCTTCTTATGTAGGGATATTGCCAGATTTGTTTCGTGAAGGGCAAGGCGTAATTGCAGAAGGCGCATTAAATGCTTCGGGCGATTTTGCAGCTGACACTGTACTTGCAAAACATGACGAAAATTACATTTCAAAAGAAGTTGCAGACACTTTAAGAGAAAAAGGTGTTTGGCAGGGCAATGGACCCAAGAACAAAGCAAGTAGTGGACAAAATGCAAAGGCAGGAAAATAACAAATGATTGCAGAGATAGGTCATTTTGCACTTGTGATTGCTTTGGCTCTTAGCCTTATTCAATCAGTGCTACCAGCTTGGGGCGCCAAAATTAAAGATACAAGATTAATGGCGGTTGGGCAAACAACCGCACCAGCAATATTCTTGTTCATAGCCCTCTCATTTGCTGCGCTCACAAATGCATATGTAACCTCAGATTTTTCTCTTATAAATGTCTGGTCAAATTCACATTCAGACCAACCTCTCATATATAAGTTTACCAGTGTATGGGGTAACCACGAAGGTTCGATGCTTCTATGGGTAATGATTTTGGCCTTCTTCGCAAGTTTGGTTGCTGTGTTTGGCAATACCTTACCAGCTACTTTGCGCGCCAATGTGCTAAGTGTGCAAGCTTGGATTCTAGTAGCATTTTTGTTGTTTGTACTCTTTACGTCAAATCCATTTGAACGCCAAATTCCAGCGCCCTTTGAAGGCAATGACCTTAACCCAATTTTGCAAGATCTCGGATTGGCAATTCATCCCCCAATGCTCTATTTAGGTTATGTTGGTTTTTCCATAACATTTTCATTTGCCATAGCTGCCATGATGGGGGGGCGAATAGATGCTGCTTGGGCAAGATGGGTGCGTCCTTGGGCGTTAATTGCTTGGGTGTTTTTGACAGCAGGCATCGCAATGGGCTCTTATTGGGCGTATTACGAGCTTGGCTGGGGCGGCTGGTGGTTCTGGGACCCTGTAGAAAATGCATCTTTCATACCATGGCTATCGGGCACAGCATTGTTGCACTCTGCACTGGTGATGGAAAAGCGCGAAGCCTTGAAAATCTGGACTTTATTGCTTGCGATCATAACCTTCTCAATGTCTTTGCTGGGTACATTTCTAGTGCGGTCAGGCGTTCTAACTTCGGTGCATTCATTTGCAAACGATCCAGAGCGCGGTGTGTTTATCTTGATTATACTGTTAATTTTTATTGGTGGGTCACTCACTTTATTCGCGTTTCGCTCGTCATCACTAAAAGCAGGTGGCCTGTTCCAACCAATTTCACGCGAAGGGGCGCTGGTATTTAACAATTTGTTTCTTGCCACTGCCGCCGCAACCGTTTTGGTAGGCACTCTATATCCACTTATTATTGAAGTAATAAATGGCGCTAAAATCTCTGTTGGTGAGCCATTCTTCAATATGACCTTTGGTCCCATCATGTTGCCGTTGCTAATTCTAATGCCTTTAGGCCCACTGCTTTCTTGGAAACGAGCTGATTTTTATCCTGCCATGCAAAGATTGTTCGCGGTATTTATATCCGCCGTACTTGTCGCCATTTTGGTTTTAGCCTTTACAAAGGACGAACCGTATTTAGCCGCAATAGGAATTGGCTTGGCTGCATGGGTGATATTAGGAGCGTTCGCTGAAATTGCGACACGCGCTAATTTTAGAAAAGCTGGATTGGTAGGCGGATTACATCGTATAAAAGGGCTTCCGCGGTCTATGTGGGGAACAGCTTTTGGACACTTAGGCATGGGCGTAATGCTACTTGGCATTGTGGGTGTAAGTGCGTTTGAAAAAGAATTGGTAGTAGAAATTAAACCAAAAGATGTGGTTACAATTTCTGGATACGAACTTAAATATAACGGTGTGATACCTGTAACTGGACCAAATTATAGCGAGTCTGTGCTTAATTTTACAGTTTCTAAGCCAGGTGAAAAAACATTTGAGCTTAACCCAACAAAACGATTTTACACCGCTCGCAAAACGCCAACCACAGAAGCCGCGATTGAAACCATTTGGCTATCGCAATTATATGTTTCTTTAGGCGATATAAAATCAGATGGTTCTGTTGTACTTCGTGTGTGGTGGAAGCCGCTCATCGTGTGCATTTGGCTAGGCGCATTCTTCATGTCGCTTGGCGGATTAATCTCATTGTCAGATCGAAGGTTACGTGTGGGTGTCGCTAAGACTTCAAAGGGACGTACTAAATTTAAGAGTCTTGAAAATGCTGTTTAGAAAATTTATCTTATCTATAATGCTAATACTCATGTTTTCTATGAGTGCAAAAGCGGTAAATCCAGATGAGGTTTTAAAAGACCCCGTACTTGAAGAGCGCGCTAGAAGTCTGTCAAAAGAAATTCGTTGCATGGTTTGTCAAAACCAGTCGATAGATGATTCAGATGCCAGTGTTGCTAAAGACTTACGTCTATTAATTCGTGAGAGAATTGTAGCAGGTGATAGTGATATACAAGTATTGGATTATTTAGTTGGAAGATTTGGAGAATTTGTTCTGCTCAAACCAAAATTTTCTGCATCAAACATAGTGCTTTGGGCAACGCCTATTCTGGCTTTGGCGTTGGGTATTTTTCTTGTTATTATGATTATCCGCAGATCAAAAAAAGAAAATGGCTCGAACACAAAAAAACTAAACGCTGTAGAGTCATCAATTGAAAATGCTGACAGCACTATGTTGAGTAAAAAAGAAAAATCGGAAATCACGAAAATACTAAGTGATAGTGATTAGATCGTGAAATATACATTTTAGTGGCGAGTTAGTGACGAGTTTTCAGTGAACGTTACGCGTAATTAAACTCATGCGACTGAGTGATGAGTGCGAAACTAGCGATGATGAAGCATAAGCATAAGCCCAAAAGTGTCAAAGTTGATGTGTTCAACCACTTGCTAAGTATCTCCAAAGACAGTGATCCCAAAATTGCTTCGAAGTTATTGGCAATAGCAGACAAATATCCCGTGCACCGCACATTACAATACAAAGCCACAGTGATGTCAGAACTAGTGTTTAAATGAGATTCATAAAACAAACCTTACCAATATTTAATGTGTTTGTAAGGTTCGTGTAATCTTGCAGTCCTTATATAGGAAGGCATAGGCGTGTAGAACGTCTACGACTTTTTAACTTAAGGGAAATTTATGACCTCCAAATCTAAAAACACTTTGAAAAACTTCTCAGCAGGAATTCTTGCCACATCTTTGGCAATTACTGCTCTTTCTGTGTCTCCCACTCCGAACAATATTTTAGCGTTTACGCAAGCAAATGCAAAAGCGGTACATGTACAAGCTGTACAAGCACCAGGCTTTGCTGATGTCGTAGAAGCTGTAAGCCCAGCAGTTGTTAGTGTGCGTGTTGAGCAAACACTAAACGCTTCAAGTGACCGTGGTGACTTCCGTTTTGATCGTCGTGATCGCCACGATCAAGAGGGGCGTCGTGATGATAGACAAGGACGCTTGCCTAAGTTCTTCCGCAATCATCCAGACTTTAAAGAATTCTTTGAAGACAGAAAACGTCGCAACGATCGTGATGATGAGCGCCGCTTTAGTAAGCGTGATAATGATAGAAGCGATAGAGATGAAAGTCGTAAAAAACGCCGTAAACTTCGTCGCGGAATGTCGCAAGGTTCAGGTTTCTTTGTGTCCGATGACGGCTACATAGTTACCAACAATCATGTTGTAGAAAATGGTTCTAAATTCACTATTGTCATGCATGATGGTAAAGAGCATGAAGCACGCCTTATTGGTGCTGATAAACGTTCAGACTTAGCCGTTCTAAAAATTGACGATGTGGCTGATAAATTTACATACGTATCTTTTAGCGAAAAAGATCCGCGCATTGGCGACTGGGTTGTTGCAGTTGGTAATCCTTTTGGCTTAGGTGGAACAGTGACTTCGGGCATCGTTTCTGCAAGAGGGCGGGAAATTGGCGCAAACCGCTATGATGATTTCATTCAAATTGATGCGGCTGTAAACAAAGGCAACTCTGGCGGTCCAGCATTCAATCTTAATGGCGAAGTGATTGGCGTTAACACAGCCATATTCTCACCATCTGGCGGTAATGTTGGTATTGCGTTTGCAATTCCTGCTGATACGGCTCAAGAAATTGTTGAAGACTTAATTGAAAATGGTAAAGTCGTTCGCGGTTGGTTGGGCGTACAAATTCAGCCAGTAACAACAGACATTGCAGAGTCTCTTGGTCTAGAAGACGCGCTTGGTGCAATTGTAACGAAGCCACAAAAAGACAGCCCTGCCGATAAAGCAGGAATAAAAGCTGGCGATGTGATTTTGTCTGTTGATGGAAAGTCTGTAAAAGGCCCGCGTGAATTAGCGCGCGTTATTGCTGGCTACGATCCTGAAAGCAGTGTTGCAGTTACCATTTGGCGTGATGGCAAAAAAGAAGAACTCACGGTCAATCTTGGAACACTTTCAAATACAGCTTCTGTAAAAGGCATAAACAAAAACAAGAAAAACAAAGTTCGAGTTGGTCTAGCTTTAGAAGCTTCACCTGAGGGCGGTGTTGTTGTGGTTGAAGTTGAGCCAGATAGCCCAGCTGAAGAAAAGAACATTCGCATAGGCGATATCGTGAAAACAGTAAACGGCGAAGAAGTGAATGAACCTTCTGACGTTTCTAAAATTGTTGGCCAAGCTGCAAAACTTGGTCGCAAAGCAGCGCTTTTCCAAATCGAAAGAAATGGTCAATCTAGCTTTGTCGCTGTTCCCCTTAAAAAGGGATAGCAAACAATAATAAACATCGCACGAAATAACGGTTACCCCCAGTGCGATGGATTAAGGCGACGACAGTGATCCCCAATTAAAACTGTCGTCGCCACCCTTTATTATTGGGGCAGGAGCATGGGATTATTGGGGCAGGAGCATGGGCTTGAAAACGAGCCTTTATGGTGCTTTTCAAACCCTCTAATTGTGATAAAGATATGCTATGAAAATACTTATTATTGAAGACGATTTAGAAGCTGCCAATTACTTGATTAAAGGCTTTAAAGAATGCGGACATAACCCTGTGCACGCAGCAAACGGTTTAGATGGATTGCACATGGCGCAGTCTGCCAAGTACGACGTTTTAATTGTTGATCGCATGTTACCAAAAATGGACGGCTTAACTGCGCTAAGTCAACTACGAGAAGAAGGGGATGATACCCCAGCAATTATTCTTTCTGCTTTAGGCCAGGTCGATGACCGCGTAAAAGGTTTGCGCTCTGGTGGCGATGATTATCTGACAAAGCCCTACGCATTTTCCGAGCTTTTGGCACGTGTTGAAGTGTTAGCAAAGCGCCGCAAACCAGAAGATCAAGAAATGAATTTAAAGGTTGCAGGCCTTGAACTTGATCGCCTCTCACATGAGGTTACAAGAGATGGAAAAAAATTACTTTTACAGCCGCGCGAATATCGCTTGCTAGAGTATTTAATGCAAAATGCAGGCCGCGTTGTAACACGTACCATGTTGCTAGAAGAAGTTTGGGATTATCACTTTGACCCTCAAACCAATGTTATTGATGTTCATATCTCTAGATTAAGATCTAAAATTGATAAAGATTTTGAAATCGCATTACTGCATACTATTCGTGGTTCTGGCTACGTGCTGCGCAATGGTGAAGGCGGCTAAGTTTGTATTCTAGGTTTCGCTCATTGCTACGCATTACTGCGGTCAAATTGTCTCTTGCGTATACAATATCATTTACAATTTTGGCCATTCTGGTTGTTGTCTATATGACAGGCGGCGCTGTGCATTTTTTGCAAGAGCAGATTAAAACAGCCGTTAATGAGGAAGTAGCCTCGCTCGAAAAAATTCACAAAGAAACAGGCCTTAATGGTCTTGTTCAGGCAATGGAATTGAGAGCAAGTGCGCCGAGTGCTAATTTATATGTCATCGCCGACCCAACTGGCAGAATTATAGCAGGTAATGTTTTAGATATTGAATCCAATATTTTAGAAACTGAAGGCTGGACAAGGCATCCATTTGAATATGATGGTTTCCAAAATGTAGATCATATTCAACAAGCTATGGCGCGTGTATTTAGACTTTCAAATGGGATGCGAATTTTGGTTGGCCGCGACATTGGTGAGCCAGAGCGTTTCAAAAGTGTGGTTGCTAGGGCTTTATGGCTTGCAATGGGCACAATGGCAATTGCCAGCTTTTTAATCTGGATATTTGTCGGAAGAAATGCCCTTAAGCGCTTAGCGATGGTTTCTGATTCAACCAAGCGCATTATGGCAGGAGATCGTAGTGAGCGCCTTCCTGTAACGGGCAGTAATGACGAATTTGATCGACTGTCAATTAACATGAACAACATGTTAGATCGCATAGACCTATTAGACGATGGTTTAAGGCAGGTGTCTGATTCGATAGCGCATGATCTTAAAACGCCTCTTACCCGATTACGAAATAAAGTGGATTCTGCGCTTGCTGGTGATCCAGATTTGCCGACAAGCAAAAATGCATTGGTGGAGGTAATCAGTGATTCTGACCAACTCATAAAAACCTTCAATGCATTGTTGATGATTGCTCGTGTCGAGTCTGGCAGTCAGGTAGCTGAGATGTCATCTACGAATATAAGTCAAATTATGGAAGATGCTTGCGAACTTTATGAGCCAGTTGCAGAAGAAGATGGCTTTAAAATTACACATGATTTTGAAGCTGGATTAATCGTTGACGGTAGCAGGGAATTATTATCGCAAGCCGTCACCAATTTACTAGACAATGCGCTTAAATATTGTGTGTCAGATAATGACGACAAACAAGGCAGGTCTAGCAAAAAAACAAGAAACCAACCTGCAATTCATATGTCTATAAAAAAACAAGGCAACAAAATTATCGCAATTGTTGAAGACAATGGACCGGGCATTCCTGCTGATAAGCGTGACGAAGTGAAAATAAGATTTGCACGCCTTGATGAAAGCCGATCAAAACCTGGAACTGGACTTGGTCTTTCTTTGGTCGATGCTGTTGCAAAATTACATGGCGGAGCGTTAGAGTTAGGAGATGCAGAACCAGGGCTAATCGCCAAGTTGGTTCTTCCAGTTTCTAAAGCGTGAAAGATAACAAATGCAATTAATATGGAATGAAACATTAGCAGACAAAGATTCTGATATTCATTCGCAACATTTTAACTTGTCAAAAACATTAAAGCCTCAGTTCCAAGACGAAGCGAATGCTTTGCAGGAACATATTTTTGAGGCGCTCGAAGATTTTCCAAAAATTAAAAGAGGTCTTCAAAAAGAAAAAAAATTACTTGAGTTTTTAAGTGTGGCATTTTCTTTGACGCATTATTTGCGTGATTGCGCCCTTATTCATAAAGGCGAATTAGCCACACAACTCTCAATGGGGTTTGAAGAGACAGTTTTTTTTACCATCGAGTCAACAAAGAACAGTTGGCAAGAGGCAAATACTTTAAACGATATAATGTATTTCTTAAGACGAGCTAAGTGCCGCGTTTCCTTAGCGCTTGGGCTTGCTGATCTTTCCGGCACTCTGCCAACATTCCGCATCACGCAATTACTAAGTATATTTGCAGAAACAGCATTAAGCGCGGCTTGTAATTATTTGCTTAAAGAGTTTCACAATTCTGGAAAAGTAGATTTGGTTGATGAGAATAACCCCTCCTATAAGAGCGGATTGATTGTGCTTGGAATGGGTAAGCTAGGCGGATACGAATTAAATTACTCTTCCGACATTGATATAATATTGTTCTTTGATCCAGATGCACAAATGGCATTAAAGGTTGATGATGCAACAACCCTTTTTGTACGCTTTGCAAAGCAACTTTCAAAACTCATGCAAGAGAGAACAGCAGACGGATATGTGTTTAGAACCGATCTACGGTTACGTCCTGACCCAGGTTCTACTCCGCTCGCAATTCCTATAGAAACTGCATTTAATTATTATGAAGCTTATGGTCAAAATTGGGAGAGGGCGGCCTTTATTAAAGCGCGCGCTTCTGCTGGCGACATAGAAGCAGGGCAAAGTTTCTTGAAAGAATTAGCACCGTTTATTTGGCGTAAATATTTAGATTTTGCAGCAATTTCGGACGTGCATTCTATCAAGCGACAAATTCATGCGCATAAAGGACATGGCGAAATTGCGCTAAAAGGCCATAACGTAAAATTGGGCCGTGGCGGTATTCGAGAGATAGAGTTTTTTGCCCAAACACAACAACTTATCGCTGGTGGACGTAATCCAGAACTGCGAAATATTGGCACGATAAAAACATTATATCAGCTGGAAAAAAATAATTGGATTGATAAAACTGCGCGCGACGCAATGGAAGCATCATATTGGTATCTTCGAGATGTTGAGCATCGGTTGCAAATGATATCTGATGAGCAAACACATACATTACCAAATGACGATGCTGGTATTTTGCAAGTAGCGTTAATGATGGGGTATGAGAATGCCCAATCGTTTTCTGAAAAATTAATCAGTGTAATGAAAACGGTTGAGTATCACTATGCGGCATTGTTCGAGACTTCTCCAGCGCTTACAGGGCAGGGTGGAAGCCTGGTTTTCACAGGTGAAGATGACGATCCTCAAACCTTAGAAACGCTCGTAAATTTAGGCTTTAAACAACCCTCACAAATCATATCAACAGTACGAGGCTGGCATTATGGCAGGCTACCAGTTACCAGAGGCGCTTCCTCAAGAGAGCTATTGACTGAACTCACCCCTCCTTTAATTGAAGCATTTTCTGAGGCTGGCGAACCAGATAAAGCTTTTTTTGCTTTTGAAAGATTTTTAGGTGGGCTTCCATCTGGCGTGCAATTATTCTCAATATTAAAATCTAATCCTAATTTGATGCGGTTATTAACAACCATCTTAGGTTCATCACCTAGGTTAGCTGAAATTATAATTAAAAGACCAAATGTTTTTGACGGATTAATTGATCCAGCATTTAGCGCACAAATTCCTTCACGAGAAAGAGTTGCAAAACGGCTGGTTAATTTTTTAGAACGCGCAGAAGATTATGAAACCAAACTCGAACAAATTAGGGTGTTCTTGTCTGAACAAAAATTCCTCATAAGTGTGCGCTTAATTAACCGCACCATAAATGCAACACAGGCTGGTTATGCCTTCACAGAGTTAGCAGAAGTACTTTTAGAGCGCGTTCTCAAAATTGTACAAACTGAATTTGAAATAAAGCATGGTGTAATAGCTGGAGGAAAAATTGCAATTTTAGGCATGGGACGTTTGGGTAGTTGCGAACTAACCGCTGGCTCTGACCTTGATCTGATTTTTTTATACAGCCATGATGAAGATGCAGAAAAGTCTGACGGTGATAAACCTCTATATACGACCCATTATTTCATGCGTCTTGTACAGCGTCTAATATCTGCAATGAGTGCGCCAACTGCAAATGGTGTCTTGTATGAATTAGACTTCAGATTGCGCCCATCAGGCAATTCTGGTCCTTTAGCAACCCATATAAACAGCTTTACACGCTATCAGCGTGAAGATGCTTGGACTTGGGAAAAACAGGCATTGGTAAGGGCGAGGCCAGTTGTTGGCGATGTTGATTTTTTAAACGAAATTCAAGCCCAAATTGATGAATTGTTATCTGTAAAACACGATGCGAAAAAAATAACACAGGACGTGTTGGAAATGCGCATGACCATTGATACAGAAAAGCCTGCATTTAATGAATTCGACTTAAAGTCAATTCCAGGTGGTGTTGTAGACATAGAATTCATTGCCCAATGGGGTGCATTAATAACAGGCCACAAACATAAATTTTACTCAGATAGATCGACAATATCTATTTTGAGTCAGCTTCCAGAAAATATAATAAGCATCTCACAAGTGCAAGAATTAAAGCTGGCTTTTGAATTATACAATTCAGTTCTGCAAGTGCTAAGAGTGAATTTGGATGAACCATTTGACCCAGAAAATTGCTCTAAAGAATTGGCAATTATGTTGTCGTTACAAACGGGTGAGCCAGATTTAAAGAGTTTAAGCCAAACATTAAAAGACGTTCATGTAAGCGTGCGGAACACTTTTCTGTCACTATTAAAGCATTAATAAGTTCTATCAAAGCATGGCTAGGGATCGCCATTGTGATGATGCAACATCGGGGGTGCCGATGTAATGGAGAACTAAAATGACGAATACAAAAACATCAAAAACAAATGTAAGTAAAACTGTAAAAGCAATGCTTAGCGTATCTGCTGCACTGCTAGTAGCAGTAGCTGTTGGGTCATCTGCAATGGCAGAAGGTTATGGAAAACACAAAGGCCGTTATGGCGGGCATGATGGTGGTGCCCATGGTGGAGGAAGAGGCGGCATTGCGTCAATCTTCATGCATAATGCAGATGCAAATGGCGATAAAGCTGTGACTTTTGAAGAAGTGTCTGTACGCATTGATGCAATATTCACAGACATGGATAAAGACAAAGATGCGTCTTTAACCAAAGAAGAATTACAAACTGGCCTAAAAGCAAAGATGGAAGAGCGCCAGAAACAACGCGTTGAAAATGCTAAAGGTAAAGATGGAAATGAGCGTAAGGGTCGTAAATTTGCTGGCAAACATGGCGGTAAACATAATGGTAAAAGAAGCGGCAATAAACTTGACCGCCTGATCGAACGTATTGATGTGAACGGTGATGGGGTAATCGCTAAAACAGAAGTACAAGATCGTATGCAAAAAACCTTCGCATTTCTTGATGTAAATAATGATGGAAAGCTTGAAGGTAAAGAGCTCCGCAAAGGCAAACATAATGGCATGCGTGGCGGTAAGCATGGTGGTAAACACAGTGGAAGAGATGGTGGTAATGGCCATAAAAGAACTTACTAAATAGCGTATACTCATTAGCAAGAATAAAAAATGCCCCAGACCGTAATGATCTGGGGCATGATTTTTAACTTAATTCTTTTAACTTTATGAAGACATCAAACGCACAATAGTTTCATGCCCTCGGCTTTCAACATCACGAACGTTTTTTCTAACAGGTTTGATTGGAATTTGCACTGAAACAATTGTGCCATGTCCAACGCGCGAGCGTATCTTTAAGGCGCCGCCATGCATTTCTGTAAGCGATCTTGATATCGCCAATCCAAGGCCAGAACCTTTGTGATTTCTCGTAAGCTGATTTTGAGCTTGCTCAAAGGGTTGGCAAAGCTTTTTCATATCTTCTTGCGAAATACCAATACCATTATCTTCAATCGTAATCCGTAAAACGTTAGAAACAATACGTGCTCTAATAAAGATTTTTCCATCTTTATGACTAAATTTTACCGCGTTTGAAAGTAGGTTCAAGAGTATTTGCTTTATTGATCTGCGGTCAGCTATAATTTCAATGTCATCTTCTAGTTTATCTTGAATGCTAATGTTCTTCTCTTTTGCCTCGGTAGAAATGATACGCAGGGTGGAATCTAAAATTTCATTGACGCTCACATTTTGATAATTAAGCACAAAACGCCCAGCTTCAATTTTTGACATATCCAAAATATCATTAATCACACCTAGCAAAAAGTTACCGCTATCGTGAATGTCACGAGAATATTCTTTGTATTTCTGTGATCCTAATTTGCCGAACATTTCGCCTGCCATAATTTCAGAAAAACCAATCACAGCGTTCAAAGGCGTGCGAAGTTCGTGAGACATATTGGCCAGAAAATCTGATTTAGCTTTGTTGGCAGCCTCGGCTCTGTTTTTCTCAATGGCGTGTTTTTCTGCAAGTTCAACCAATTGACGTGCTTGCATTTCTAGTGTTTTACGAGAGCGCGTTAAGTCACCAATCGTAGCTTTTAAGCGTTGCTCAGAGCCTTGCATTTTTTCTTCATTACGCTTGATCGAGGTAATGTCATTGCCAACAGATACATAGCCGCCATCAGCGGTTCTGCGTTCGTTAATTTGCAACCAACGCCCATCGCTCAATTGCACTTCGTATGAACGCGCATCTTTACCTTCTCTTCCAGAAAGTAATACTTCGGTGCCCGATAAATAAATTGTAGCGCTCGCCATTAAGTCGTCATATGGGGTTCCTGCGATTGCCATGCCCGCAGGGATACCATGCAATTGCTGAAATTTTTCATTACACATAATGAGACGTTTTTGAGAATCCCAAAGTACAAATGCTTCGGACAGATTCTCAATAGAATCATGAAGTCTAGTAGAGGCGGTTCGAGTACGCTCTCTAATGCTTTCTTGTTCCGTAACGTCAATCGCGATGCCAACTAAATGAGGTTCGCCGCGCAGGCGGTGAGAAACTTGAGCGCGTAAATGAATCCAAACCCATTGCCCATTGTTGTGTTTCATGCGGAAAAGGCGATCAATCGCTTCTGCATTTTCAACCAATACCATATCAGCAATACTATATAGGTCTGGGTCGTCTTCATGCATCAAATTAGCGATTTGAGAGAACCCAACGACACCATCACCTGTGTCGCTATTATCGTGTTCTAGTCCCAAAATAGTATGCATGGATTCTGACCAATAAATACTACCTCTAGAAATATCCCAATCCCACAAACCACATTTACCACGCATTAAAGCGGTATCAAAACGTCTGTTGGTTGCAGATAATAATTGGTCAGCCTCACGCGCTCTCGTGCCTTGGGCAAAATATGCATAAAGTACCACCAGCAGTATACTCGATGTGCCAACGAAAAGGAGGACATTCGTTGATAACGTATCACGCCACGTTGCAAGCATAATGCTGGTGGGTTGGAAAATTGTAACGCCGCCATAAGGGGCATCCAAATTTCTATGAACAGCCAATGCATTGTCAGTACCATTAACGATTACTTGTCGCGAGTTCGCTTGTTTGCCAAAGACGGTCAACAATTCAGAGTGTTCTAAAACATTGCTAATATGCCTGCCCTGATGTTTTGCAGTATGTGGTAATGTCGCAACAATTATACCGTTCACGTCGGAGAGTAAAAGCTGGCGACCATCTGCGATATAGCGAGCAGGTATTGTGTCTGATAATAGGTTTTTAAGTTGATCCCCCGTCAGCTCTATTGGATCTTGAAGTTCTATATGTTTTAATTTTTCTTCTGTCAGTTCTGCAATAAAATGAAGTTCTACCCTTGCAGAATCCATCATTTGTTGACCCATTGCATTAATTTGAACCCAACGCGCAGTCGCAACAATGACAAGAAAAATAACAATTAAAACTGGAACAAGTTTGCGTAAAAAATCTTCTGAATTCAACAAACGATCATATGCAGGGTGGCTTAATTGGCGCGCATAGCCACTTATGCTCGACTTACCTTTGCCAAGTCTGGAATCGAAATCCGAAATTCCGGCTCGTACAAAAGGTGCGTCCGCATTTGCCATAGAGGTCTCCCCGTAAAATATGTGTTTGAGTCGTTATAAACCGCTTAAAAACGAATCAATTACACAATGAATCAAACAGGAATCACTTGTCCAGTGGGGGAGGGTGAATTGTTGATAAGATATTAGAGTGAGTCATTTACGCAACACATTATAAGCTCACGCAAATCTACGATTGCTACGCATGCGCGACTAAGGTCGGCCCCTCTTGGGTACTTCGTAATTCAAGTCTTGCGCATAACGAGGCTTTGCCTTGCTCTACGTGCGACGTGAAATCTATTAGCGCACGCAAATTATATCAAACCAATTTTACCTAAGCCAGCATTCTGTCTAAAATATCACGCACATCACGCGATAGCTTTTTTTCTGCCGATAATGATTTAAGAGATGCGTGCGCCAATTTTCTACGTGAAGGCTCCAGCATTTTCCAAGAGCCAAATGCAGTTAAAAGGCGCGCCGCAGTTTGCGGATTTATGCCATCAAGTTTTTTAATAGATTTTGCCACAAAACGATAGCCTTCACCATCTTTGCGGTTAAAGCCTGTTGGGTTGGCGCTAGAAAAGACTGCAATGACTGAACGCACCCGATTTGGGTTTGTCCAAGTAAAATCTTCATGTTTGCAAAGTTGTTTAACGTAGCTAACAGACTTACGTCCACCAACCATTGCCTGCAACATAAACCACTTGTCGATAACGATAGGGTCGGTTTTATATTTGTTGTAGAATGACGCAATTGTCTGCTCTGCAATTTCAGGGTCGTCTAGGTGATTTAAGATAGCAGAAAATGCGGCCTCTTTATCCGTCATGTTTTTAGCCGCTTTAAAGTTCTTTACGACTTGTTTCTCAATTGCTTCATTGCCAGCATGCAAGCCGTAAACAGTCAGCATGTTTGCTAATTTACGTTTGCCAGAACCTTCTGCATCACTGATAAAATCTTTTGGAAGTTTCAGTGCTTTTAATACAGAGGTAGAAACGCCCTGCAATGCTTCGCCAATCTCAACTTGCAAACTGTTTCGCGCTGTATGAATTGCATCGGGATCAATATTCTTGCCCAAGGTTTGCGCTATGTCACTTTCGCTCGGTAGAGAGATCATCGAAGCTCTAAACGCGGGCTCTAATGTATCGTCACATGCTATGTCTACAATAGCAGTTAAATAATCAGCATTCCATTTTGGTTTTTTCTTGCGCAAGATTGAGCGCATTGCATTGATAATTTGTTTTGTTGCAGAAGTTCTAATCGCCTGCCAACGGTTAAACAGATCATGGTCATTTTTAGCAAGAAAAATTAAATCCTTATCGGTGTGACGGTAGTCTACTTCAACAGGCGCACTAAAATTTCTATTGATAGAAAGGATAGGACGCTCTTTTATCCCAAGGAATTTGATCTTGTGCTTGCGGGCCTTTATTTCAAAAACATCATCTCGATAGTCTGCACCTTCAATCGTTTTTGCTTTAATGTCACCATTTTTACCAACAAGACCAATGCGCAATGGCATATGCATTAGCTTTTTGCGTGGTTGGCCAGGTGTTGGAGATAAAGACTGTTCAACTTCAACGCTATAGATTTGACGCGCGCTATCGTAATTCGTGGATACCATCAACCGCGGTGTGCCAGCTTGACTATACCACAATGCAAATTGGCTAAGGTCAACTTTCGCTGCATCTTCAAATGACTTTATGAAATCTTCAATGGTTGCCGCATCGCCATCATGTCTTTTTAGATAAAGCGCTATGCCTTTGCGAAACTTTTTGTTGCCCAGCAACGTTTGAATCATGCGAACAATTTCCGCGCCTTTCTCATAGATAGTGGCAGTGTAAAAATTGTTGATCTCTTTATAAGCTTCTGGCCTTACGCAATGAGAAAGTGGTCCTGCATCTTCAGGAAATTGTCGTGCGCGCAATTGCGCAACATCAGCAATTCGCTGAACAGGGCGCGAGCGCATGTCTGACGAAAATTCTTGATCGCGAAATACGGTTAGGCCTTCTTTCAAACAAAGCTGAAACCAGTCACGACAAGTAATGCGGTTGCCTGTCCAATTGTGAAAATATTCATGGGCAATTATAGCCTCAACTTGTGCGAACGTAGCATCAGTGGCGGTGTCTTTATCTGCCAATACATATTTATCATTAAATATGTTCAGGCCCTTATTTTCCATCGCGCCCATGTTGAAATCAGAAACCGCAACAATGTTGAAAACGTCTAAATCATAAACACAACCAAATACTTCTTCGTCCCATTTCATAGAGCGCACAAGTGCATCCATTGCGTAAGACGTGCGATCTTCTTTGCCTTTTTCAACATAGATGCCAAGCTTAACTTTACGGCCATCGCTGGTTAAATAATTTTCAAAAACGGCACCCAAGTCACCGCCCACTAGTGCGAACAGATAAGCAGGCTTTGGGTGTGGATCATGCCAAATTGCAAAATGGTTGCCGTTAGCAAGTTTACCCTTTTTTTGAGGGTTGCCATTGCCAAGCAAAATTGGGTTTTCTTTTTTATCTGCTTCAATTCGTGTGGTGTATACCGCCAATACATCTGGACGATCTGGGAAATAAGTTATACGGCGAAACCCCTCCGCCTCGCATTGCGTGCAATAATTTCCGCCAGAACGATAGAGACCAGAAAGCGCTGTATTAGCCGTTGGGTCAATTTCAGTTACTATTTCTAGGATAAACTTCGTTGGTAAATTTCGAATGGTCAGTAATTGCGGTGTGGCTTTAAAATCTGAATTTTTTAAAACTTCGCCATTTAATTTTATCGATACAAGCTTTAATCCGTCGCCATCTAGCTTTAACGGAGCGCCAGCTTTAACGCCTTTGCGTCTTCTATAGTTTACGGTTGATGTAACAATTGTCGCTGTGGGGTGTAATTTGAAATCTAAATCTACGCTCGATATTGGGTAATCAAACGGCTTGTAGTTTTTAAGCTTAATTGTTGGTGCTTCAGTATTTGGAGCAGTGTCAGTTCGCAGCATTTATCAACCCAATATGTAATTTTATAAAATATCTGTTACACTTTTTACATAACTAGTTTTAATTTGCGACCTACAATGCTATCTAATCGATTGAATTTTTAGTATCATTACTCTTTCAAATACAATTTAACGAGGATATCCCGTGAGTAAATCAGCCCTTAAAGCCCTATCACCTGATCTTAAGGCGCATAAAAAACGCATGGATAAAACAAATATGCGCAAAATGTTTTCAAAAGATGAGAAACGGTTTGCTAAGTTTTCTACTTCTATAGAGGGCATGGTTTTTGATTATTCAAAAAACCGCATCGATGCCAATGTAATGAAAAGTCTTGTAAAATTAGCAAAACAGGCAGGCGTTGAAGACTATCGCGATAAAATGTTTGCTGGAGAAGTAATTAACGGCACAGAAAAACGCGCGGTACTTCATACAGCGCTTCGCAATACTAAAGGTGAGCCAGTTGTTGTTGATGGCAAAGACATTATGCCAGACATTCAAAAAGTTTTGCGCGCAATGGGTAAGTTTTCTAATGCGGTACGCAGTGGGAAATATCAGGTAACGGGCGGCAAAATTACAGATGTTGTGAATATCGGAATTGGCGGGTCTGATCTTGGCCCAGCAATGGTAACTTTGGCTTTAGCACCATATCACAACGGCCCCAATTGTCATTTTGTATCGAATGTAGACGGCGCGGATATAGCTGATACGTTAGCCAAAATAGAGCCAGCGACAACACTGTTTATTATTGCTTCAAAAACTTTTACCACCCAAGAAACTATGACCAATGCGAATACTGCACGTGAATGGTTGCGCAAAAAACTAAAGAAAAAAGATGTAGGCGTCCACTTTGCGGCCCTTTCTACCAACCTAAAGGGCACAAGAGAATTTGGCATCGAAGACAGCCGTACCTTTGGTTTTTGGGACTGGGTAGGGGGGCGTTATTCACTTTGGGGGGCAATTGGCCTTTCCATCATGTTGGCAGTTGGGCCTAAAAACTTTGCAAAAATTTTAGAAGGGGCGCAGGCGGCTGATACGCATTTTAAAGAAACAAAACTTAGCGATAACGTTCCTGTGCTTATGGCGCTTTTGGGTGTTTGGAACAGAAACATTTTGGGCTTCGCAACTCATGCTGTATTGCCATATGATAACCGCTTGTCGCGCTTTGCGGCTTACTTGCAGCAGCTCGACATGGAATCAAACGGCAAGCGCGTTGGTATGAATGGTAAGCCATTAAAGTATTCAAGCGGCGCAGTTGTTTGGGGAGAACCCGGCACAAATGGCCAACATGCTTTTTACCAACTCATTCACCAAGGCACTGATGTTATCCCGTGTGATTTTTTAATCGCGGCCAAACCACAAGAAAATCTAGGCGATCATCACGCTCTATTAGTCGCAAATTGCTTTGCTCAATCAGAAGCCTTGATGGTTGGCAAAACGCAAGACGAAGTTTTTAAAGAATTAAATGCTTCTGGCATGGATGCAAAAGACATTAAAAAGCTTGCTCCCCATAAAGTGTTTGAAGGCAACAGACCTTCTAATACTTTTTTATATGAAAAACTTGACCCTAAAACACTGGGCATGTTGATTGCGTTATACGAACACAAAGTGCATGTGCAAGGCGTGATTTGGGGCCTAAATTCATATGACCAATGGGGCGTAGAATTGGGTAAAGCGCTTGCTAATCAGCTAGTGCCGCTTGTTAAGGGCGATGCTAAAGACAAATCGAAAGACGCTTCTACGCTTGGTTTAGTAGATGCGTTCCATTTGTTGCAAAAGTAAGCTGGCCAATATTGTAATTGCTTAAAGTATTCTACCTTCGTGAGTGCGAGTAAGAACTTGTTTTCTTTTCGCCTCACGCCATACGGTATAGATTGCAGAAGCAACAATAATTGCCGCTCCAATCCAAGTAGCACCAGATGGTACATCGCCAAAAAACATGTATCCCAAAACCGTCGCGTATAACAATCTTACATAATCAAGCGATGCCATAAGCGAAGCTTCGCCAAATTTATATGCCAAAATATTTAACATCTGCGCGCCATATGACAGTATGCCCATGACAACAATTAGCCCCCACTGAATTGGCGTAGGGTCTACCCAAAACCAAATTCCAGGGACAATCATAATCAGCCCAACACCAATTGCTTGCCATGCCAATATGGTTTTAGGATTTTCGGTACGCGACATAAGGCGAATAATAACCATTACTAAGCCGGCACAGCCAGCCCCTGCAACGGCATAGATACTGTAGATCGAAAAGCTATCAGTGCCTGGTTGCAGCATAATGATAACACCTATGAACCCAGCAACAACTGCCGCCCATCTACGTGGTCCAACTGCCTCCTTCAAAATGATAATTGCGAAGATTGAAACGAAGAAGCTTTTTGCAAAACCAAGTGCAGTAGATTCTGCCAAGGGTAATTCTATAAAGGCAGTAAAGCCAAACATCATTGCGCCAATGGCAAGGATTATTCGTAACACTTGAAGCCAAGGCGTTTTTGTCGTCAGTATCCCCGGGAAGCCTTTTAATACTGCTGGCAAAACCATGGCGGTCATTACAGTTTGGCGACATAATAATATTTGGGTAACATGAATAGTTTGTCCAAGCATTTTTATAACTAAAACAGACGCACTAAAAAGACCCGCCGCCAGTGTTAACACAACAGCACCTTTTAAATTATTAGGCAGAGATTCAAATTTTGAAATTAAGGATATTTTATTCATAGGATTTCTATAGAATGTTCAAACAATGTTAAAGTAATATACTACACACAAAAAACTACTTTGACAGAAGTTGTAATTAAAAAAAATGCAAAACTTATAATTAAATGGATTGTATCTGTGTAAAATAATTACGCAAAATGAGAAAAATTGTTTTTTATTTAATAGTGCATTTAAAAAGGTTTTTCAGGTTCTAAAATAGCATTCATTCGTACTGACAATGCACCAGTATAGGCGGTGGTCTTGCATTATAGGCAGTCAATCCAAAAGCGTATGTTGTAAATAAGACACTTTTTGGTAATCTCCATTTTATGATTATGGTTGTTGTTTTAGCTTTTGCCTATAAAAGCTAATGAAGATAATAACGGGTTTCATTTTTAAAACGAGTTTTGATATAATGAGTAAATATCCAATAGCGTTGACGATAGCAGGTTCAGATTCTGGTGGTGGCGCTGGTATTCAGGCAGACATAAAAAGCTTTTCTGCTAATGGTGTTTATGGCGCGAGTGTAATTACTGCGATAACGGCTCAAAACACTGTGGCGGTAACCGCCATACACAATGTGCCAGTAGATATTATTACCGCTCAATTAGACGCTGTGTTTGATGATTTAAATATTACTTGCGTAAAAATTGGAATGTTGTCAAAAAGTGAAACCATAAAAGCTGTTGCGGCAGTGTTGAAAAAGCACAGAGCCAAAAACAAAAATTTAACCATTGTGCTAGACCCTGTAATGGTGACAACAACGGGTGATCCTTTAATAGCAGATGATGCTGTCGATACATTAAAGGAAGTGCTTCTTCCGCTTGCTACACTGGTTACGCCCAACCTTCATGAAACTGCGCGATTGATTAATGCAAAACTGCCGCAAAGTAGAGAAGAGATGGTCGATCAGGCACAGCAGATTTTAAACATGGGTGTTAAAGCTGTGTTGATAAAAGGCGGACATGGCGCAAGCAATGCAGCGCTAAAAGAAAGCACAGACTTACTTTTGTTGGCTGATGGTTCTAAGTTTGTTGAAGAATGGTTTACTGCCAAATGGGTGGTGACAAAAAACACACATGGCACTGGCTGTTCACTGTCATCTGCAATCACTGCCAACCTTGCAAAAGGCGAGACGCTTTCAAGCGCAATTCAAAATGCAAAAACTTGGCTAACAGGCGCGATTGCCAGTGCTGATGATCTTGATGTTGGTAAGGGTTCTGGCCCAGTGCATCATTTTTACCAATACTGGAAGTGAAAACTAGAAATAAATTACTCTGCTAATTTGGCTTTAATCTTTAATAAATCTTGCCAGATCAACGCTTTTTGCGCGGGCTGTTTCAGCAGGTAGTTTGGGTTAAGCGTGGCAATTGCAGAAGTAGAATGTTCGCCAAAAGAAATATCTTCCCAACGGCCCCGAACACGCGCAACAGGTTGTTGTTTGTTGAGCAATGTTCTTGTTGCGGCATTGCCCATTGTTACTAAAATTTTGGGCTTGGCTAACTCTATATGGCGCTCAATAAATGGTTTGCATATTTCGCACTCTGCTTGCGTTGGCGGCCTTGAACCTGGTGTTAGCCATGGTACGATTGGCGCTAAATATACGCTTTCTCGGTTAAGACCAATGCTTGCCAACATCTTATCAAATAATGCGCCAGCGATGCCGCTAAAGGGTTCTCCGTGCATGTCTTCATCACGCTCTGGCGACTTTCCGATAAACATAATGTCGGCATTTACATTGCCGCCAGCAAACACCAAGTTTTTTGCGCCGCGCTTTAAATTACAGCCCTCAAAATTTTGCAGTGCAGTTTTTAATTCTTCTATAGAATTTGCTTTATTTGCAATGTTGCGCGCGGCTGTAATCGCGTTTTCATCTGGAAGCGTTGCGCCATTATTTACGCCTCTGCCAGAACCACCCTTAATACCATTTTCATCAGCAGTGCCTGTTTTACCTGCAACAGCTTTTGCACGCGCTGTAATATTTGCACGTGTAGATTTAGATTTTGTTTCACTTTTTGTTTTTGCCGCAGAATTTTTTGCTTGGGTTTCAGCAAAGCGATCAATGGGCTGTTCATCAAGTGCAATTTCGTCGCCTGCTTCTGCTAGCCATTTGAGTATGTTGAGTGGATGATCTGTCATTTTTTCATCTTATTCCAGCTTTTAGCACTATGCTAGATCAAAGATGGGGCAAAATGTTTGGCACACAAATTTTCTTCCATAACGAGAGGGAAGTCATTGAAGTATATTTTAAATGTAAAAGTTATTGTTGTTCTTAATTCTCTAATTCGAAATATTTAAGCAACATTGTTTCTATAAACTCCCTTTCAGCCTATAAAATTATGGTCTATAAAACGCTGATAAGAACAAATTTAAATTTTTGAGGGATGGGGCATTTATGAGCGAAGAAAACAATCCAATGTTGGCAGAACGTGAGAACATGCCATTTGACGTGGTTATTGTTGGAGCGGGACCAGCAGGTTTGGCTGCCGCCATACGCCTAAAACAACTCAATGAAGACATATCGGTTGTGGTTTTAGAAAAAGGCGCAGAAGTTGGTGCGCATATTTTATCGGGCGCAATTGTTGATCCCATTGCGATTAACAAACTTTTGCCTGACTGGAAGTCAGATGACAGTCACCCATTTAAAACCGAAGTTAAAAAAGATGTGTTTTGGTTTTTAACTAAAACTGGAAAATTTACGCTTCCAAATTTTTGCATGCCCGGTCTTATGAGTAACCATGGAAACTATATTGTTTCGTTAGGCAATGTTTGTCGATGGCTTGGTGAAAAGGCTGAATCCTTAGGTGTCGAAATATACCCAGGGTTTGCCGCCAGCGAAGTTCTTTATAATGATAAAGGCGAAGTCTACGGCGTTGCAACGGGCGATATGGGTAAAGACAAAAACGGAAATGCTGGCCCTAATTATGAACGCGGCATGGAACTACACGGAAAATATGTTTTATTCAGTGAAGGCGTTCGCGGTTCGTTAGCCAAAGAGCTTATCAATAAATATGAATTAGACGCAAATTGTGAGCCTGCTAAATTTGGCATTGGTATGAAAGAACTTTGGGAAATTGATCCTGAAAAGCACAGCCAAGGTTTGGTTCAACACTCATTTGGTTGGCCGTTGGATAAATCTACTGGGGGTGGTTCATTTTTATATCACTTAGAAGACAATCAAGTGGCGGTTGGCTTTGTAATGCACCTAAATTATAAAAATCCATACCTATCGCCATTCGAAGAATTTCAGCGGTTTAAATTACACCCTGCAGTTAAAGATATATTCAAAGGTGCTAAACGCATTTCTTATGGTGCAAGAGCAATTACTGAAGGTGGGTATCAATCCGTACCAAAACTGTCTTTTCCGGGCGGTGCATTGCTGGGCTGTTCAGCTGGCTTTGTAAACGTTCCGCGCATTAAGGGTTCTCATAACGCAATGCTATCTGGCATGTTGGCGGCAGAAGAAGTTGTAAAAGCGATAGGTGCTGGCAGGGCGCAAGATGAACTTGTGACTTATGAAGAAGCATGGCGCTCTAGCGAAATTGGCAAAGATCTCCGTAAAGTTCGCAATGCTAAACCCCTATGGACAAAGTTTGGTACTCCGCTTGGTATTATGATGGGTGGCTTAGATATGTGGTGCACATCGTTGTTTGGTGGCTGGTCGCCATTTGGCACAATGAAGCATAACAAAGCTGATTTTGAAGCAATGGAACCGGCTGATAAGCACAGTAAAATTGATTATCCTAAACCAGATGGGAAGATTACTTTTGATCGTTTGTCATCTGTATTCTTGTCGAATACCAACCACGCTGAAGAACAGCCTGCGCATTTGCACGTAAAAGATTTGGTTCTACAAACCAATTCGGAGCTTATTAAATATGCTGGACCCTCTAGCCGTTATTGCCCTGCTGGGGTGTATGAGTGGATTGATAGCGCCGGTAACGCGATTATTAATGGTGAGGGCAATAGTGAAGGTGCTAAATTTGTAGTAAATTTTCAAAACTGCGTTCACTGTAAAACGTGCGATATTAAAGACCCCAACCAAAATATTAATTGGGTTCCACCACAAGGTGGCGAAGGTCCTGTCTACCCAAATATGTAATATTTTTGTAAGCAGACCATCTATTGTCGCCACCGTATAAAAAAGGTGGCTAAGGCCCTATTTATCCAAACATACACATTTCTTGTGTAGTCCGAACAAGCACCGAAGAGGTGCCGACCTTAGTCGCGCATGCGCAGCAATCGAAGAATTGCGTGAGCTAATAAGTTGTGCGCAATTTCTGAACCACTATTAATTTTCTAATTACAAATTCTATCTTAAGTGGTAAATGGTCAGAGCCTTCTGGTGCTAAGCTTTTAGCCGAAATGACTTTCACTTTGCCTTTTGTCATGGCGTTATCGATCGGCAGGCCAATCCATTTTGAGAGCGAGATTGGTAACAATTCGTGCAACCATGTCATGCCAATATTATTGATAACCCTTAAGTTGCCAGCTTTTGCAAAACTGCGAATTGCATGTGTCCAAGTGGCGGCATTAAAATCACCTATGATTAAGGCATTTTCTTCAAGCGT
>NVRK02000024.1 GCA_002400845.2 Hyphomicrobiales bacterium | reverse complement strand
TGCTATTTTAGTTTCCCCAACACCCAAATCTGGAAGGGTTGCTAATAACTCACCCGTAGAAGTGTTTGTCACATCAAAGGTTTTACCATCATGCGCATCACACCATTCACCACCAATAAAGGCTTTGTTGGCGAGTAAGGTTTTGTTTTGTAATTTGATTGTAGCGACATAGTTCTGGTCATCGAGATGCTCCTAAATTTGTTAGGAACATCTTTTGACGATTCTTTAGATATGTCTACTGGTTTAATCGCTATGTAGATTGATTGTCGAAGCCGACACATGGCATATTTTATTTAAGGGTCATTATATATGCCACCACGTCATCTATAGCCTGATCGTTAGCCAGTGACATCGCCATCGATCTCATTCTTGCACCATTTGTATCACTGGCGTGTGTGCCGCGAATACCAGCTTTAAAATTTTTCAATTGACGGGTTAAGTACCAGTCATGTTGGCCAGAAATTTTTGGCGCTCCTAAGCTTTTGTTGCCTTCACCATTTACTTGATGGCATGTGATGCAAAGTGTGAATAGCGCTTTACCGTTATTAACATCACCGCCAGTAATTGTTGGCATTATACTGCCAGCAAATGCTGGTACTGTGGTTAAAAATGCCAAGCTTAGGCCCGTACAAAATCCTAATTTTCTCATGTGTTCAATTTCCGCTCTATTGAAATTTTTATGAGCATGGCAATTTTGGTTAGTAAAATCAATTGCTTAAATTAAAATAATTTCTAACAATTTAAGCATGTCATACTAAAATTTGCAGTTGCGTAATTCACTTTTGATTTATTGGAATAGGCTGCTAGCTCCGTCTAGCTGCGAAGCTTAATCAGAGTTTTTCGGGTATTTTCTGGTAGATAATAAAATGCCTTTTTCGACCACTGTTTTACAGGCATATCCATAAGACGAAATGCGATGTTGCCCTTAGTTGTTAATGGCAAAGTATAGTCGTAAAGCAGAATTTTTGTATTTGAAAAACGCTCTTTATAGGCTTCTGGATTGCCCATAAAGTCATAATGATCTAGCCCGTTTTGTTCCATCCATTCTACAACAAATGTAAATAAAACATTGCCAGTAGAATAACTATAAAATTCAGGATCATAGGCAGATGTAAAGGCGTAATAAGTGTTACCTTTTACCAAGCTAAGGCCCATGGTGACAGGCTTGTCATCTACAAGAAGTGTTTCACATCTAAGGTCTACAGCATCAAAATCTAAATTGCATAGAAAATCATAGTTTTCTTTTTGCTCATAAAATTCACCAAAAATACCTTTGTCGCGTAAAAAATCTTTTTTCCATTGGAATAAAAGGCCGACAGTTTTTTCAAAATCATCGCGGGATAGGGGCGCGCTTTGAAATGTAACTTTTCCCAATTCTGCTAACTTGCGTTGTTTTGATCTGGAATCTTTATTTGCTTTAGACAAAATTGTACGTTTAACGCCAATGTCTTTTTTGTCTTTTTCAATATCTAGTACTGAGCTGTAGTCAGCCGAACTTTCTGATTGATAGAAATTGTTTTTCAACAAAGCATCACTCAGTGTTACTTTCTCGATGCAAATTAAATCTGCAAGGTTTTGGCTCGATGCAAAATTTACCACCATCTGCGTGTATATATCTTGGTCTTGTGGGCAGCTTAAAACCAATGATTGATACTGACTAATAGCAGAGCCAGCAATTTTTAATGTGGTGCAAAATTTTAGTGATGAATATTCGCTAACCAATGGCGAAATAGCCATAAGTTGCTCGCCTGAATAAACGCAAATGAATCTTGGCTCAGCTTTAGGGTTTGCTTTAAGCCATGCTGTAATCCAGTTTGGTGAAAGAAATGCTGCATCCGCTCCACATTGGTCCCAAAGGGTTTCCCAATCTTTTTGGATTTTGCCGATTTCTTCAATGTCTTGAAGAACTTTAAATTCTAAAGCCGTGCTTTTACCGTAATCAATTCTTTGTTGCGTATTCATTTTTAGCCCCACGGTAATTTATAAATTTGACTTTAATTCCAGCCGTCACATTTTTGATAGCCATTAATGCTGGCATTTCAATAAATTGCCAACTTAAAACAGCAACTGGTATGGTAATAGCCAGTGTTGCAGCAATAAGTTGCATGGAACTGATATAGGGAAAAACTATTAACAAAGTACTCGCAACAGGCCAGTGCCAAATGTAAATTGCATATGAATAATCGCCAACTTTGTTATATGCACGCATCTTGCCCGTTGGAATGTACCCCATCCAAAATATGAAATACGTTACAAAAATAGCCTGCGTCGCTTGCGCAATTGGCGTATCGTAAAGTAAATAAAGACTAAGGCCTAAAATCACAAAAATACGGAAGTTTAGTCTAATCTTATCTTGATAAACATAAGCGGCAGACCCTACTGCGAAGCAAAATGCAAAACGGAATAAGTGGTCTATAGAAGGGTAGTCACTGTTCACGCCAAGCGTGAATATTTTAGCTAGGTAGGTGAATAGAATAGCCGCGAACCAAAGTGAGATAAATTTACTTCGAAAGATGCCAAAACTAAAAGCCACAGCCGTCGCTACATAAAAAGCTAATTCATATTTAAGCGTCCAAAGTGGAATGTTCACCGCTCCAGAAGCAGGGTTTTCTATAAACACGCCAATCAGCGATTGATCAATTGACGTGAACCCAGTTACTAAAAAGTAGTTGAACGGTGTTAATGAAGAGAAATATTCATACAGGCTGACGCTTGTAACCATCGGTCCAATGATAAAGGCGGTGACAAATGCTACGGCTATTAAGGCTGGGAAAATTCTAAACAGTCTAGCAATTGCAAATTCGACTAAGTCTCTTCTACGTATAATACTGCCAACTAGCATGAAGCCACTGAACACAAAAAAAGCATCAAGCGCAGAAAATCCAACATCGTACAGGCCTTGTATCCAAGGTCGACCGTCGTATTCTAAATCAGTAATGATGTTATAACCGTGACCGCACACGACTAAGATTGAGAAAAAGGCTCTTAGTAAATTGAAATTATTGTCCCGGCCTTTGCTGTAGTCACTCACATAACTCATAATAACTCACCCACTATATGTGTTTTACGATTACCCAAAGGTCACAAATAAAGGATTTCTTCACCATATTACAATTAGAAAATTTTGTAATTGTAAAGTAGGTAAAGCATTAATATTAATAGATAAAATTTTAATTATATTAAATAGTGATTGATAAATATTGATTTTCTCAATTAATATCAGACACAAAAAAGCCGCCTCAAATATGGGCGGCCTTTAATTTTAATTAATAAATTTAAGAACGTTTTTTGCGGTTTCTACGTTTCTTAGAAACCGATTTTTTCAATTTTTTAGTAAGCGATGAAATCTTCTTGTAAGAATTTTGTTGTAATTTTCTATTCTTCTCAACATTGGTATGTTTGATATCAGTAATGTTTGAAACATTAATGTTCTTCAACTTACCTTTAAAGCCTTTGCGACGTTTAATAATGTTACGGCCATTTGGCAGGTAATAATTAACAACTGTGCCAATGTTTTTACCAACTGAACGTGTTTCGGTTGGGTCGTAAGTGGCAACATAAGCTACTTTAATACCGCGCTGTCCAAGGTAATTTGCCATCGTAGTGGCTTCGTTACCACCAAGCGAGTGACCCATAATAATGATTGGGTATGATACTTGCTTCTTTTTTGCACGACGCACGATATCATTCGCGATAGGCTGCCAGTTAGAATGATTGTATGAAATGGCATCATAGCCTTTAGAACGTAATTTTTTTGCCATTACGTCCATGCCACGTGAGAACACGTTCAACAGGCCACGCATTGAGTAAATTTCGCCAGTGCGCCTAACATGTGATTTGCTACGATTAATGACGTTGCGCACCTCGTCTGATTGGGCGCTTTGATTGTTAGAGGCGATGGTTGGCTTACCAGGCTTAATATCAGGTGTGCTGTTGCTTGTAGAACTAGAAGCACAGCCAGTAAAAGCCAGCGTAGCGCCCAATAGGCAAACAGAAGCTAATTTTGATATATTTGGAAATGCATGCATCTTTAATTGGGCTTTCAGTCTTAAATATATTTTTTTGTATAAAATTGTTATGGTAAATGAAATGTTAACTTGCAACCAAAATAGCACCTAGCATAGGTGATTATTGTATCTGCTTATGCAATTTATACAGGTGTTGCAAATATGCCGCAATTAACAATCTTACGATTGGTAAGGTTGCATTAGTTTTGGCTGATATCAATAGATATTTGGGATAATTCGTTTCGTTCGGTTGCAATATTCACGATACTCTTCGCCAAATTGTTGTTCCATCATTTTTTCTTCTTCGCCCACTCGTAAAAAGAAAAGGGTTCCAAAGCCAATAATGCCTGCAAAGCCTGCAATCCAATTTGAGAGCAAAAACGGTAAGGCGAGTGCCCAAAGCCAAAATGCTGAATACATTGGGTGACGTACATATTTGTATACGCCTTCGCTTACTAGCTTGTGGTCGTCACGAAGGTCTAAGCTGTGTGACCACATTTTCCCCAATGCCTTATGGGTTTTTCGGAATAATATGAGTGCTGCAATTGCTGTTAATGTGCCTATCAGAACCATTAAAAAGTTGGTTGGGCGATCAAATTTGTCAAGTAAGTTTGTAAATACCCAAATGGCTGGAATGATGCCAAGTCCGGTAAATGAAATAGCCATTGAAAAACGTTCAATTGGCGATCGGTTTGTAAAGGAAATTCCAGTTTTTCGGGACTTTTTGTTTGGCCTAAAGCGAATAGCGGCCCATAGCACCATGTAGATCGCCCAAATAATTTTAGCGATGTGTTCGAGGTCAAGATTGGCTAAAACAGAATACATTACATTTCCAAATCAATAATAGGTATTTTGAAACTTTACTAAACAAGCTTGCCGCAATGATCAATAGAGCGGTGTAATTCGTTGTTTAAAGCGAGGCTTTTGGCTGAAAACGGTCCAAATAATCGTAACATATAGTCAAAATGTACGCGCTTATCGTAATATAAGATATATTGACGATGCGTGGTATAAAAAGAACTGCGCATTTTTTTGTAACGGGGCTTCTCCATGCCATCTTTAAATTTAATTTTGTTGATTAAATAACCACCTAATGGCGTGTTGAATTGCGGTAATTCAAAGGGGTCGTATTTATAAAAGGCTATCCAATCGTCTTTGGTCTGAATTTCGTGCCAGAATAGATTTTTGTTAGCGGTTACTTTGTTCCAATAGTCACGCATGAATTGCGCATTTGGCGATAAAGCAATTTTTAGAATGCTAGAGCCAAGTGCCAAAAATGTGATTTTCTTATTGTCTAGCAGTTTAGGCTGTGCGTCTAGAGCTTGTGCGATGGCAGCAATGGCCCAAAGTGAACCAAAGCTGTGACCAACAACGATTATCTCGTCATATTTTTTAGTTTTCAATTCTGCGATAATTGTTTTTGAAAATTCGGTGAAGCGGCTTTCTGTTTCTTTGTTCGATCTTTCCACCATATCGCGGGCAAAATGCCAGTCAGCAATGGTGGTTAAAAGATATGTAGCTTTGCCCAGCACTTTGCACAGTATGAGCGTTAGCAATGTGCTTAGAATAATTTGTATGAAAATATTGCCAATAAATTGGCCGATTAAAACCCAAGAACATATTGCGAAAATACAAACGAGTAGGATTGGGAATATTGTAAAGCCCCAATATCTTTTGCTGGTTTTAAAATAACCAAAAATTGTGCCATCGCTAAAAAATGACAAATATTTGAGCGATGATCTTAAGAAGCCAAGCGGGAAGGACGTTTTTTCGTATTCGTGGACAATGTCGTTCCAGCGAAATTGCACGATGCGAGTTGTCGTTTGCCAATTTGGAGCTGTTGTTTTATGGGTGACAGTTGAATGATGTTTATTGCTGTTATGCGTAGCTTCGCTTTGAGTAGTTTTAAAGCCCCATATTTTACCCGTGTTTTGGGCAGCATAATTTAGCCTACCTAATTGATGCGCTGTGTCAGTTGGTTCAAACCCTGGAAAGTTTAAAACCAAACGTGTCTTTACTTGCTGCACTTGTGGTTTGGCAGAAAGCTTTTGGTTTTTAGCTTTTGGCTTTTGCGAATCTTTAGATGTCATTGGTAAACTTTAACGTTAGGCGTGCAAATAAAACAGATGTGTTTTAAATTTGTTAGTTGATAAGAGCACTATTAGTATTAGATGACTTTGTAAGAGTTGAATTTGTCACGAAAAGTGTTTTTTTACACTTGAATATTTTTTGTTTTGTTTGTGTTTTATGTTGAACAATCAGCGTTGTATCCTTGACATCTACCTATGAATTCCATTATGAACTTCTCAACTATCGGCGTGTCCTTCTTGGCGCGCCTTATTTATGAGAAATTCACGGGTGAGTAAGTCTCCCCGAAAAGAACGGTTTGAGACAATGAAAGTTAAAAATTCACTAAGATCGCTTAAAAATCGTCACCGCGCTAACCGTTTGGTTCGTCGTAAAGGTCGTGTTTACATTATTAATAAAGTAAACCCACGTTTTAAAGCGCGCCAAGGTTAATCTTTTTAGATAATCGGGCTGACTGTCATTTTGTTTTTCACAATTTAGCAATCACAACAATTTGCATTTGACACTTATTTGCGTTTGACCACTTAT
The DNA here is from genome assembly GCA_002400845.2 of Hyphomicrobiales bacterium. Taxonomy (GTDB): domain Bacteria; phylum Pseudomonadota; class Alphaproteobacteria; order Rhizobiales; family Rhizobiaceae; genus Salaquimonas. Next base: position 33,751 of record NVRK02000024.1, on the reverse strand, counting down.
TTGTGTTTGACCTCTGGCAAAACAGGTTTACTGTGTTGCTATGAGGTTTTTTGTGTTTTTCGCTATATTAAGTTTTATAATTGCTGGGTTTTTATCCAGTGGTGAAATTGCGTATGCAGAACCGCCTAGTGCTAAAGAAGTCATTAAAGGTATTGCAGATAAAGCTAGAAAAGTAATTGAGCGTCAAGAAGCTAAAACTGCGGCCCAACAAGCGGTTAAAACGGCTCTAAAGAGCAATGAAGAAGTTTTGGACGGGTTGTTTGCTGAATTAAGAAAACAATCTAAAACTGGCCCTGCTGGGCGGATTTCTAAGAGAATTTGGCGTAAATGGGATGAATCTGGTTCTCATTCTATAAATTTACTGATGGATCGCTCTAATCTTGCCCTTAAATCAGGGCGCCATGGCTTAGCATTAGATTTGTTGGATCAAGTTATAGTGCTGGCCCCTAAATATGCAGAAGGGTGGAATCGCAGGGCTACTGTGAATTTTTTAACCCACGACTATGGAAAATCGATTGTTGATATAGAACGCACATTGGCGTTAGAGCCACGTCATTTTGGTGCGCTGGCTGGTCTTGCTGGTATTTTAGACAGGCTTGGCCGTGAAACAGAAGCGCTTGAGACTTGGTTTAAAGTCTTGGAAATTTATCCTGCTCATAAAATTGCTCAAAGCAGAGTTATTGCGCTTACCGAAAAGACTTATGGAAATAGAACTTAAAGCTAAAACTTATTTGGTCGTAGAACTGGTGCGGCCTGCTTCAGTGAGACGTACCATCCAGCTGTTTCTATTAGATGTGTCGATTTCAAAATAACCAGTTTTTTCAAAGCCTCTGGTAAAACAATCTTGAACGCCATCAATTTTAAATTCTTGATCTGCTGTGCACATAAATATATCACCGCGCCATTGCCCACCTCGGTCGGCATCTTCTGCATATATATAGTAGAATCTAGAGTCCAGATCGCCCTCTAACAGTGAAGCGCAGGTTTCGCCTGGTATTTGCCACCAGCCTTCTGTTGCCCAATTGCCGCTTAAGCTGTAGCCAAGTGATACGCCAACAAGGCTTTTTGTATCATTGCAAACACGAAAATCTGCTTTTGCATTGTTTGGGAAAAATAATGCAAGCCCAGATATAAGTGCTAAAAAGAAAAGGCCAGGTATTTTCAAGCAATAAGTTCCCTAATAAGTACGCTAAATAAGCCAATTAGCATGATAAACTAATTAGAAATGATGCGTTGTTTCTTTTGGCTTAGCAATGCGGCAGTGTCAATTGTTTCTAATAATCATATTTAAATCTTCTAAAATTGCTTTTGGACAAATTAATGGCGAAATTTAAATCAATATGACTACTTGATACTTTATGGCGCTGAAATTTATGAGAAGCATATTGGCAGAAGACTGGAATAAATATATCACTCTATGCGTAATTGCATTAATGCTAAATGGCTGGGAATAAAGTGATGGATGAAAAAACAACAATTGAATTAGAAGCTGCAGCTTTTAGAAGACTGCGAGATCATTTGCGTAAACGCACAGATGTTCAAAATATAGATTTGATGAATTTGGCTGGGTTTTGCCGAAATTGTCTTTCTAATTGGTATCAAGATGCCGCAAATGAGCAAGGCATCGAAATTTCTAAACCAGATGCACGCGAAATTGTCTATGGAATGCCATTTGATGAATGGAAAACAAAATATCAAAAAGAGGCAACTCAAGAACAAAAAGAGCTTTATGCAAAAACACATCCAAAAAAATAACATTTATTAAAAAGCGTCAGGCTTTTTTAATAATGCCCAGCTAATTAAGAATCACATATCGTAACCACACCAGTAAAACTGGAAACTACAAATCATTTAGGAGTAATCATGGCTGATATAGGGCTTGCAAAGGACCAACTGAAATCAATCATCGAGCGTATTGAGCGCTTGGAAGAAGAGAAAAAAGCAATTTCGGATGATATTAAAGATGTCTTTGGTGAAGCAAAGGCCAATGGCTTTGATACAAAAGTGTTGCGTCAAATCGTTCGGTTAAGAAAACAAGATATGGCAGAGCGTGAAGAGCAAGAAACCATTCGTGACTTATATATGCATGCACTTGGTATGTTGCCTGATACATCTGGCGATGAAGCTGAGTAACAAAGTATTTTGAATACTATTTGGCGAGGCGAGCGAACTTTTTAAAGACGACCGCCTTGCCAGAAAATCCATAATTGGAACTTACAAGCGTACTGCTTCTAAACCCATCTACAAACACAGCATCTGGTGCTTTGCGTATTACGTTACGCCCATAAGCAGGTGCTTTCACCGCATTTATATCTCGAATACTAAGGTTGTTGGCAAGCGCATATTTTCCAATTGAGCTTTTGTTATCTTGTGGCGCGGAAAATTTATCTAGCGATACGGTTCTTTGGCCCAAGCGCGTATTGTTAAGCGGCTTTTTATCTAAGCTGGCAATAACAATTTCTTCTTTAGGCTTTTGCGGAATTTCGATTTTGAAACGAGGGTTTTGAGTGGGAATAGGGATATTGTTTAATGCTATAACGATTTCAGGTTCAGATGCTGTTTTAGTTTTTGGCGTGATCGCATCAATCAAAGTATTTTGATTATCTGTACGCCCATTTGTTAAGTTAGCATCATTCTTGATGACGTCTTTTGTCGAGCGTAATTTATTATCGACTAAAGCGATCTGTATTTGGGGAGCTGACTTCTCTTCAAGGTTTGGAGCGGTTATTTTTGGCTCAGGAGCCTTAGGTACTTCTAGTTTTGGTGTAATTACGGGTTCTGTAGCCACGATTGTTTTTGGCGCTGGCTTCTCTTCAAATTTTGGTGTGGTGGATCTGCGAAGGTCTTCGATCTCATTGGCTGTTAACGCTGGTTGATTAAGGGTGGTTGGTAATTTTAGTATCTGTTCTTGTTTATTTGCTGGCTCAAGGCTAGCAATTTGAATGTCTGGCTTAATTTCTGGTTCAGGCTTGGCCACTGTTTGTGGGCGTTTAACCGGCAATGGAATACTCAAGTCTTGCGCAGTTGATCGGGCTTCGGCCTGTTCTTGTGCTGTCGTGGTCTGGGTAGGTTCTGGAAGAGGCTCTTGAGGTGTTTCAGGTAGCGCAATTTCAGGTTCTAATGCTGCCACGACAATTGGTGTTTCAAGTTTTTGTTTTGCAATTGGGGTAATCACATTTCTTGGGGAGACAAGTGGAAGTGGAACTTTGCGTTCGGCAAGAATTGCAAAATCAGGTTTAGGTGCTTCTGGTAACTTAGGTGGCGCTTGTGGCGTTGGTATTGGCTCCGTTATTGATAATGGAGCGGCTCTTTCTATTTCTTTTGGAGCACTGGCAGTGCCAACGACAGGTTTAACCTGGGCTGGCTGTACTAGATCGGGTCTTGGAGACGGTGCTTTTATAGTTTTTACTGAGCGTGGTAAAATAGGAGCAGATTGAACTGCGTCTTCTTTTTCGTCAGAGCTGGCTTTTGCAGCAAGGCGTTGGAAGAAGTTCAACTCTTTTTTGCTGCTCGTTGGTATTTTTTTACCTTTTTTAGAACGGCTTTTATATTCGGCGACTGCAACTTTGTATCTTGCCAAAGGTTTGCCATCTGTTGGTATGTGCATGGTCTTGCCTTTTGGGAACACTTTTGCAAGCTGCTTGCGTGTCATGCGTGGCCAGTGCCGTACACTGCCTGTATCTAAGTGTACAAATGGCGAGCCAGAACGAGGATAATAACCAACACCGCCAACGCCCATTTTAAGGCCGATGGAACGCATTTTACTAATTTTGACATCAGGCAAATAAAAGTCGAGCGCTTTACCGCGCGTGTGTTGGCTTTTTTTAGCTTGTCCACCACCGCGTTTTCGTAATTTTTCGTTGGTAACAGGTGAGCGATAACCAGAAATTACATGGATGTAAGCTTTCGATCCTGAACGGCGATATGCTTCCCAAACTAAGTCTAATAACTTTGGGTCCATTTTGGTTGGCTCATTAAGGCGCCAATCACGAAGTGCCCAATTTATTTTTTTAAGAGCAGAATTTATATATTTTCCGTTTTTATAATAAGTAATCTTATTTTTTTCACGGGTATGGAGGTAATATAATTTAAGGGTTTTTGTTTGCGCAACAGCCTTTGTGGTTGGCAAAAATGTTGTCGCAAAAATGCAAGCCAGCACTACTATTAAGGCATGCGAAATTGCGTGCGTGCGTGCGAATAATATTTTAGCATTATCTAATATTTTAATATTGGCCACTAAATGCCCTAAAAATTGCTTCAAATAGATACCGCCAAAATAGGCACATTTGGTTAACGGTATCTAACAAAACATATAATTAAGGTGTTTAAATGGCAATAAGTGGAATGTAATTATGTGTTGATTTAAATAGATGTATACACATCATTGCTGTCGTTACTGTCGTCATTTATATTTTCTAGTCCATATTCCTTTAGTTTTCGGTAAAGCGTAGAGCGTCCAATGCCCAATCGTCTCGCAATTTCTGACATTCTACCATTGTAAATATCTATGGCAAAACGAATGGCCTCAGCTTCAATCTCATCTAAATTTCGAATTTGACCCTCTTTTGAAACAAGATTGACCATTCCAAACAAACCCGTTGCTGGAATCTTATCTTCGAATATTTGTGCGATATCTGATATTTGTTCTGCATCATTTTCAAGCAGCTCGGGCGCTAAAAACTTTTCTTCATCTGGTGTTTGCATACTGACTTCATGTTGAGTAGCCGCATATTCAGTAGCTGCATGAGGAACTGCACCCTCAAATTCATTCTTTAAATCGAAATTTGGCATTTGGGATACAATTTGCGGAAAATCGTTTGGTGAAAGCTCATCATTATCACACAAGACTATCGCTCTGAAAATGGCATTCTCCAATTCGCGAATATTACCGGGCCAATCATGGCTCTTTAGCATTTGCATCAATTTTGGATTTACTGCGCAAATGTCTTTGCGATTTTCTTCGACTGATATCTTTTTAACAAAGTGATAAACTAAAGCTGGGATATCTTCATTACGGTTACGCAAAGGAGGTATGACAATTGGCAACACGCTTAAACGGTAGAATAAATCTTGACGGAAACGACCCGCTGCAACTTCTTCAGACAAATTGCGATTTGTTGCAGAAATAATTCTAATATCTACTTTTATTGGTCTTTTTGCGCCAACAGGGTCAATTTCACCTTCTTGAATGGCGCGTAATAATTTAACTTGTAAATCAAGCGGTAATTCACCAACTTCATCTAAAAACAATGTGCCGCCATTTGCTTCTTCAAATTTACCAATATGCTTGTCGCTGGCACCTGTAAACGAACCTTTTTCGTGTCCAAATAACAAGCTTTCCACCAAGTTTTCTGGAAGTGCGCCACAATTAACTGTGATAAATGGTTTGTCTGCGCGATCACCAGAACCTTGTATTGCTTTCGCTATAAGCTCTTTACCAACGCCAGATTCGCCTTCAATAAGCACAGGTATTTGTGACTTTGATGCTTTTTCACCTATGCGCAAGACAGTGCCCATGTTTACATTTGTGGTTACAATGTCTTTGAACGAAAAATTACTTTTAGTGCGCTTGCGCGTTTTGACAATTGTTGTTTTTGTAATCTCTAATTTAAGAGCTTTGGCAATTGCAGCCTGAATTCTTTCAGGGGCTACAGGTTTTACAACGAAATCGAATGCTCCAAGTCGCATGGCATTTACAACAGTTTCAATACCGCCTTGTGCTGTTTGCACAATTACTGGCAGTGAGTTTTGTGAGTTTTGCAACGCTTCCATAACATCCATGCCAGAAATGCCCGGCATGATGAGGTCTAAAATGACAGCTTTAATCGACGCGGCATTTGAACCGTTAATTTGCTCTAGTGCTTGTTCACCGTTTTCGGCCTTAATAACTGTATGCCCCTTTTTAACAAGGGCAGCCTCTAGCAATCTGCGCTGAACTGGATCGTCGTCTACAATTAGAATTGTATCTGTCATTGTTTTGTCCCTGTTTAAGACATTCTTTGTTGAAGTTTTGGCTGGTTGCCATAAACATCCCAAGAGATTATGTATGAGTTGTCTCAATTAGGGACACAGTACCAGTGGGGAGTGAATAAGCTTTTGAGGAATTCACTAAAATTTTAATGGTTTATCGCTTTGTGTAATCTTAAGGTGTATAAGATGCGCTTAATTGTTTGCATTGTATTTGCGTTGGACAGAATTTTCATATCGATAAAATTATTGCGGAGCATATTTTAATGACTGGCAATTTGGCTGGAAATAAGAATTTAGAATCCAGCTTAGGAAACCTTCCTGAGTGGGAACTTGCAGACCTTTACCCCTCTATTGATAGTGTAGAGTATAAAGATGACCTTGCGCTTTCACTAAGTGACGCTAAGGCGTTTGAGGCAGGCTATGCTGGAAAATTAAATGATTATGCAAAATCTGATTTTGAAAAACTCGCTTTATCGGTAAAGACGTTTGAAGATATTGAAGAACGGATGGGGCGTATTATGTCGTATGCTGTTCTTGTTTATACGGGTGAAACTACCGACCCAGTAAACGCAAAATTTTATGGTGATGCGCAAGAAAAAATTACCACCGCTAGCTCTCATATGTTGTTTTTTGCGCTTGAATTAAACCGCATTGAAAATGATGTTTTAGAAAAAGCCATGACGGGCTGCAAAGCGTTGGCCTATTATCGTCCATGGTTAGAAGATTTGCGTAAGGATAAGCCGCACCAATTAGAAGATAGAATTGAACAATTGTTCCATGATAAATCTGTGAGTGGCCGCTCTGCTTGGAACCGTTTGTTTGACGAGACAATGGCATCGCTAAGATTTAAGTTAGAGGGCGAAGAGCTATCGGTAGAACCAGCCCTTAACATGCTGCAAGATACAGATGGGCGGAAACGTGAACTGGCAGCGAAAGAAATTGGTAAAGTTTTATCTGATAATTCACGGATATTTACACTCATTACAAACACGCTTGCCAAAGATAAAGAAATCTCTGATCGCTGGCGTAATTTTGAAGATGTTGCAGATTCTCGCCATCTTGCAAACCGTATTGAACGCCCTGTTGTCGATGCTTTGGTCTCTTGTGTTGAAGAATCATTTCCTGATATTTCACACCGCTATTATATGATGAAAGCCAAATGGCTTGGAAAAGATAAGTTACGGCATTGGGACCGTAATGCGCCGCTTCCAAGCAAGCATGAAAAGATTTATGGCTGGGACGAGGCACGAGACATTGTGTTAGATGCTTATGCAGGATTTTCACCTCAAATGAGTGATATTGCAAAACAGTTCTTTGATAAAAACTGGATTGATGCCCCTGTGCGCGATGGTAAGTCGCCTGGTGCATTTGCGCATCCAACGGTACCAAGTGTGCATCCCTATGTGATGTTAAATTATCTTGGCAAACCGCGCGATGTAATGACCTTAGCGCATGAATTGGGCCATGGTGTGCACCAAGTACTTGCAGCAGAGCAGGGCGCTTTAATGTCATCGACCCCACTTACACTTGCAGAGACTGCTAGCGTATTTGGTGAAATGTTGACTTTTAGGTCTTTGCTAGAACGTGCTGAAACCAAAGCCGAGCGTAAAATTTTGCTGGCACGCAAAGTTGAAGACATGCTGAATACAGTGGTTCGCCAAATTGCATTTTATATGTTTGAGCGTGAAGTGCATGAAGCAAGACGCAAGGGTGAATTAACGACGCAGGTTATTGGCGATATTTGGATTGATATTCAAAAGAAGAGCCTTGGACCTGTATTTGAATTTGATGAGGCGTATCGTTCTTATTGGTCTTACATACCGCATTTTATTCACTCACCTTTTTATGTTTATGCTTATGCATTTGGTGATTGTTTGGTAAATTCGCTTTATGCTGTTTATCAAGATGCAGAAGATGGGTTTCAAGAACGTTATTTTGATATGTTAAAAGCAGGTGGCACAAAACATCACTCAGAGTTGTTAAAACCATTTGGGCTTGATGCAAGTGATCCAGACTTTTGGTATAAAGGCTTATCTGTAATTTCTGGTATGATTGATGAATTGGAAACTTTGGATTAGTTTTATAACTGAAAATTTAAGTTAATTGCGATTAAGAGCATAGTGTATAAAGAGCGTAAAGCATTTGGAGTTGAGTATGAAATATATACAAAAAACATTGATATTGGTTGGCCTTACAGTTTTGCTAAGTGCTTGCAATAAAGCAGACCCGATTGACCCATTGGCTGGCGGCGGCGGTTTGTCTGGCGATTGGGTTTCAAGTGATAATGTGTTTACGGCAAGTTTTAACAACGGTACTTTTTTGGCATTAGCAAATGATACAGGCGGTAAAATTTCTGAAGGAAACTATGTAGTGACCTCAGCTGCACAAATTCGTCTTGATTGGCGCGGTGTTGTTTCTGGCACAAATAACGCTGCAATTTGTAACAGGCCAGATGCATCTACTTTAATATGCACCGATACTGGGTCTAAGACTTTCACTTTGATTAAAAAATCGCCGATTACGTGATCTGCACATAATGAGTTTTAAACTGGCTTATTGACGCAGTTTAAACTTCATCTCAATTTCAAACTTGCGAAATATGTGTGGATTGTGTATCGAAACATCTAGATTGCTACGCTAACACACGAAAATTTGGCGTATATATTAATGGGTTAGGAAATATCATGGCTAAATCTGCTGCGAATAATAAAAATACACCTGCTGAAAATGCGATGGATTATCCTGAGCACGAAGCTACATATGATATCTTTTTGGCGTTCAGCAAATGGAGTATCGCATTTTGCGTGTTCCTAATGGCTGGTATGGCTGTTGGCTTTGAAATGGGCGGTGGTTTTGTTGGCGGAACAATTATTTTCTTCATTGGTATGATCGCATCTTATTTCGCGATACAGCGTTAGCCACTTAGAATGAAATTTATTGGAAACGCAGCCAATTGGTTGCGTTTTTTTGTACCCAATTTTTGCTTTTTAAAGTGCTCAATTTGTGGGTAACTTATTATACTAAAGATTAATAAAGAGCGAAAAGACAATTTAATCGATTTAACTTTGTATATTAGCATAATAGTCTAATCTATCGTTTGCTTTTTTTACACTGTGAAGTTACTTCCTATCTCTGTTTTTTGTTGGAGTGAAAAAATGAAACTGTATGTACCGTGTGAGAATGGTGGAGAGACGCGTGTTGCGCTTTCCCCAGATTCTGCGAAGAAACTTCAAGCACTTGGATTTGATATAACTGTCCAAAAGGGTGCTGGGGTACTTTCAAGAATTCCTGATTCTGAATATGCTGCTGTTGGTGTTAAAATTGGTACGCCTGCAAGTGCAAAAACTGCTGATGTCGTTTTAAAGATTCGTCGTCCTTCTGGGGCAGAAGTAAAGGGCTATAAAAAAGGTGCTTTGGTTTTAGCTTCTATGGACCCATTTGGAAGCGAAAAAGAAGTTGAAGCGATTGCAAAAGCTGGCGTTAGCGCATTTGCGATGGAATTTATGCCGCGTATTACACGTGCGCAGTCCATGGATATTTTATCTTCACAAGCCAATTTAGCTGGTTATCAAGCAGTTATTGAAGGCGCGGCTACATTTGACCGCGCTTTACCAATGATGATGACGGCTGCTGGTACTGTGCCTGCGGCAAAAGTGTTTGTCATGGGCGCTGGTGTTGCAGGTCTTCAAGCAATTGCGACAGCAAGGCGTTTGGGTGCAATCGTAACCGCAACAGATGTTAGAGCGGCCGCTGGTGAACAAGTTGCATCACTTGGCGCTAAATTCATTATGACGGATGAATTAAAAGATGCGTCTGGTGAAGGTGGTTATGCGCGTGAACTAACAAAGAGTGAGCAAAAAGCTCAAAGCGAGTTGGTAGCGGCACATATTTCAAAACAAGACATTGTTATTACAACAGCGCTTATTCCGGGTCGTCCTGCACCTAAGCTTGTTTCTAAGGCAATGGTTGCTTCAATGGCGCCTGGTTCTGTGATTGTTGATCTAGCAGTGGAACGTGGCGGCAATGTTGAAGGCGCAAAAGCTGACAAAATTGAAAAAGTTGGTGATGTGTCTATTGTTGGATATACAAATTTAGCAGGCCATATTGCAGCAACAGCATCGCAATTGTTTGCAAAAAACCTTCTTAATTTCCTTGAGACAATGGTTGATAAGGAAAATAATAAACTTGCCCCTGATTTTGATGATGAATTGATTCAGGCAACTTTGTTAACGCATGGCGGTAAGGTTGTTCATTCTGCATTTGCAAAACCTGCGTCTAAGTCTGCTGCAAAAACATCAGCTAAAAAAGCACCTGCAAAAAAAGTAGATGCGCCAAAGGCACCTGCGGAAAAAACTTCTGTAGCGAAAAGCCCAGTAGCAAAAAATAAGGGGAGTGCAAAATGAGTGAAACTTCTGAAAAGCTCTTAGAATCAGCGAAAAAAATTGCTGACCAAGCAAAAGAGCTTGCTGTACAAGCAAGCGATATTGCTAAAGAGGCAGCAAGCAATTTAGCAGCTGGTGATAACGTATCTGCTGTTGACGCAATGTCTACAGCAGCGCAAAGCGGTGTTAGTCCGTTTGTCTTCCAATTTGCTATTTTTGTTCTGTCAATTTTCATTGGGTATTATGTTGTTTGGTCGGTAACGCCAGCACTTCATACACCATTGATGGCAGTGACAAATGCAATCTCATCCGTAATTGTTGTGGGTGCGCTTTTAGCAGTTGGTATTTCATCTGCATCAGGTGCGGCAACAACATTTGGTTTTGTTGCATTGGTACTAGCATCAGTGAACATTTTTGGCGGGTTCCTCGTCACACAGCGCATGCTTGCAATGTATAAAAAGAGAGAGCGGTAGGACTTTATTATGGAAAATTTAACCGCACTTTTATATCTCGCTTCTGGCGTGTTATTCATCATGGCGTTGCATGGTCTTTCAAATCCTGAAACATCGCGGCGTGGTAATCAATTTGGTATGGTCGGTATGGCCATTGCTATTTGCACAACCTTATTCTTAGCTAACCCAAGTTTTTCTTCATGGATACTTATTGCCGTTGGCCTAATTGGTGGTGGGGGCGTTGGTGCTTACATTGCTAGAAAAATACCGATGACTGCTATGCCGCAACTTGTTGCTGGGTTCCACTCATTGGTTGGTTTGGCGGCTGTGCTTGTTGCTGCTGCGGCGCTTTATGCTCCTGAATCAATCGGTATTGGCTCTGTTGGCTCTATTAACGCCGTAAGTCTTATCGAAATGGTGATTGGTGTTGCAATTGGTGCCATTACATTTACGGGCTCTATCATCGCTTTTGCTAAATTGGACGGACGCATGTCTGGTAAGCCAATTATGCTTCCAATGCGCCATGTTATTAATGCTGGTTTGGTGACACTTATTCTCATCTTGTCTATCTTCTTTGTGCAGAGCGAGAGTTATTTCCTGTTTTGGGTAATTGCTTTTCTTGCATTTGCATTGGGTGTGCTTATCATTATTCCAATCGGTGGCGCAGATATGCCAGTGGTTGTTTCTATGCTTAACTCATACTCTGGTTGGGCTGCGGCAGGCATTGGCTTTACGCTGGGCAATTTGGCATTGATTATAACTGGTGCCTTAGTTGGTTCATCGGGTGCAATTCTTTCTTACATTATGTGTAAGGCGATGAACCGTTCATTCATCTCAGTTATTCTTGGTGGCTTTGGCGCTGATGCTGGTGCTGGTTCAGGTGATGACGGGGACGAAGAGAAACGCCCAGTTAAACAAGGTTCTGCTGAAGATGCGGCCTTCTTAATGAAGAATGCTGGTAAAGTAATTATTGTACCTGGTTATGGTATGGCGGTTGCTCAAGCTCAGCACGCACTTCGTGAAATGACAGACAAACTAAAAGCAGGAGGCGTGGAAGTTAAATTTGCTATTCACCCAGTTGCTGGTCGTATGCCTGGTCACATGAATGTACTTCTTGCTGAAGCTAATGTTCCTTATGATGAAGTATTTGAGTTGGAAGACATTAACTCAGAATTTTCTCAAGCCGATGTGGCATTTGTGATTGGTGCAAACGATGTGACCAACCCTGCGGCTAAAACAGACAAAACTTCTGCTATTTATGGCATGCCGATTTTGGATGTTGAAAATGCAGGAACAGTTCTATTCATTAAGCGCGGCATGTCTGCTGGTTATGCTGGCGTTCAAAACGAATTGTTCTTCCGCGACAATACAATGATGTTGTTCTCGGACGCTAAGAAAATGGTTGAGAATATTGTGAAAGCGCTCGACTAAGTAATTTCTAATTTTGTTTTATTAAATTTAAAGGCGGTCTTTTATAGGCCGCCTTTTTTGTTGCGTGTGAGGATTTTCAAATTGTGTGAATTTGCATGTATGCGAATTAAGGCGCATAATTTATCGATAAATAGAAGTCGGGCTTAAATTTTAAGGAGAATGATATGTCAGAACTTACAATGGGCGTGAATTGGATTGCCGTTGTTACGGGCGCTGTTATTGCATTTTTGCTTGGCTGGCTTTGGTATTCGCCAAAGTTATTTGGTACAAAATGGGCACAAGGTGTTGGCATTGATCTGGGCGGTGCACATGAAATGCCGAAAGTTGCTTTGCTAATGCAGGCGGTTGGCCTATTTTTAATGAGTTGGTTTGTTGGCGTTACTGCGGTAAGTCAGGCGCTATTTACAGTAATATTGGCAACTGTTGCCTTTACGGTGTTGGCTTATTCTGGCGGTGCATTTGCACAAAAATCTAGCTATGCTCGTGCTGTTGATGCAGGGTATTGGATTGTAGCGCTTGTGATTATGATTGTTTGCCAAGGCGTATTAAGTAATATTTAGGCAACTCTAGATTAGACAAACGACAAAAAAATAGCTGGCTCAAATGAATGGGTCAGCTCTTTATTTGATTAAATCAACTTATAAATACAATCAACTTATAGACGAACGCGCCCTAGACCTTTGGCAGCTTCTCTCATCTTTGGATTGATTTGAGCGGCAACGCCAAATGCGTGTCTGGCTTCAATTTTATTGCCTTGTCGCTCTAAGACTAAAGCCTTTGTCAGCCATGCCTCGGCGATTTTGCTATCAATGTCGATAGCGCGGTTTGCATCTAGTAGAGCATTATATGTGTCGTTTAGAGCGAGGTAAGAAACTGCTCTGCCGCTATAGGGCTGGGCAGGAGTAGAATCAATCGAGATCGCTGTTGTAAAATCTTCAATTGCTTGATCGTGACGACCACTACTTTGTAACACTAATCCTCTGGCATGATAGGCGCGTGGGTTTGAAGAACCCAGCTGAATAGCGCGTTCAAAATCTAACAGGGCTTCTTTGTTTCTACCTGCCACACGGTACACATTGCCTCGTCCAATATAGGCGGCGTCGTATCTTGGATTAATACGTAATGCGGCGCTGTAGTCTTTTACTGCAGCCGCTGGTTTATTCGTTTGCCGATTGATTAAAGCTCTATTCGCATAGGCCTGAAAGTATTGGGGATCTAATCTAATAGCGGTGGAAAAATCTCTCAATGCTTCATTCGTTAGGCCTGCTCTACCATAGGCCGCACCTCTAACATTAAAGGCCTCGGCGGATCCTGGATTGCGCGTGACCACTTGCGTTAGTGATTTGATGTTGTTTTGTGTGCCTTGGTCGGACTTAAAGTTGATCGTGTTTTCTAAAGAATTTGTACTGTTACACCCAGCCAAAATGCTAGTAGCCAAAATGATCGCTACGGATATTTTGCGAATTTGGATGCTCATATAATTCTCACTTGCCGCGTTTGAAATTTATTTTAGCATAAATTTCAATCAATACATACAGAAAAAGGCGGAATGACTCACGTCATCCGCCCGCTATCTGATTATAGTTTCACTATAAAATTGTCGTAAATACGACGAACCCATAGGAAAATAAAATACACTAGAAACTTAAAAAGTTTATCTAGTTGAGATCATGCCTTCGCGTTGCAATTTCTTGCGCGCTAACTTGCGTGTACGACGAATAGCTTCAGCTTTTTCGCGCGCACGTTTTTCAGAAGGCTTTTCGTAATAATTACGAAGCTTCATTTCACGGAAAACGCCTTCGCGTTGTAGCTTCTTTTTTAGCGCACGAAGCGCCTGATCAACATTGTTGTCACGAACGAGTACTTGCACGTTCACTCCATTATTGTTCGAGTGGCAGAAAAACGGCTGCGCCAGAGTTTCCGATAAATAAATGCGACTGCCAAAGCTAATGCATCTCCCGCAAAGGATTTGCCAAATATTGAGCGTGAATTGGAATATCAAGTCGTGCTCGCAACCCTTCTTGCGAAGGCAATAATCGCTAACTGATGATTACCTAACAAAATTGGGACAATAAGTCCAGACTAAAACGACTCTATAGGGCAGGTAATCCTGTCTATTATCAATCTATGGCTCAGTTATTACTCAGTTTTTGGCCTGCAATATGAATATCTATGAAATTCGTGTAAAATGGCCCATTTTACGGCCTTTTTTCGCAATGCTTTTACCATATAGGTGAATTTGAACATTGGGCTCGGCTAAAAGAGAATCCAATTTATCCACATCGCTACCAATTAGGTTTACCATTACGCAATCAGAGTGTCGGCTTGGATCGCCTAATTTCATGCCGCTTATGGCGCGAATATGCTGTTCGAACTGGTTTACTGTGCAAGCGGCTTCTGTCCAATGCCCAGAATTGTGCACACGAGGCGCAAATTCATTGACGATAAGTGAGCCTTCCCCAGTGACAAAAAATTCAACACCCATCACACCAACATAATCTAATTCAGATAAGATTTTTGCGGCAATTGATTTTGCATTTTCAACAACTGCATTGCTGACTTTTGCTGGCACTGTAGAGGTGTGTAAAATTCCGTCGCGGTGAATGTTTTCCGCAGGATCGTAGCATTCGACATTGCCGTTGATATCACGTGCAGCAATGACAGATATTTCACGAATAAAGTTTACAAAGCCTTCGAGTACACACGTTACTTTTCCTGTGCTTTCCCAAGCTTCTAGCAATTGTTTTGGGCTGTCTGTGCCATGCACGCGTGCTTGGCCCTTGCCATCATAACCAAGGCGGCGGGTTTTTAAAATGCCAGCTAGGTTTTGTTGAAAGTCTGGCGACATAACCACGCTTTGCAATTCTTCTAGCGAGTTCACTTCGTAGTAAGGTGCTGTATCAATGCCGATATCGTTTAGAAAATTCTTCTCGGTCAGTCGATCCTGGCTTTTTTCAAGCGCCACAGAATTTGGTAAAAGCGCGACATGCTCTTCCAAGTATTGAACAGCGGATGCTGGTATGTTTTCAAACTCATAGGTGACAGCCGCGCATGCGTTTACGAGTTCGCCAAGCGCTGTTGGTTCGTCATATTCGGCAATAATATGTCTATTGCAAGCTTGTGCTGCTGGGCAATCTACATTGGGCTCTAAAACAATTGTTCTAAGGCCAAGTTTGGCTGCCGCCATGCCAAGCATTCGGCCCAATTGCCCCCCCCCTAATATACCAATTGTATCGCCCGGTTTCAGAGTTTTTGGCTTGATAATTTTATTTTTCATCTTCAATTCGTCTGTAAAGCTTTAGCTTCACCTTATATGTCATCGGTTGGATATTCGGCAATAGAGGCTGTTTGTGCCGCGCGCCAATCGTCTAAATTATTTGCAATCATATCATCTGATAATGCTAGAACAGCTGCCGCTAATAATGCGGCATTTGTTGCGCCAGCTTTACCAATGGCTAAAGTTCCAACGGGTATGCCTGCTGGCATTTGTACGATGGATAAAAGGCTGTCTTTGCCGCTTAAAGCCTTTGATTGTATCGGTACGCCAAAAACTGGCAAGGGCGTATAGGCGGCTGTCATGCCTGGCAAATGTGCCGCGCCCCCAGCGCCTGCTATGATAACCTGAAAGCCATCTGCTTTTGCTGATTTTGAAAACTCGGCTAAACGGTCTGGTGTGCGGTGTGCAGAAACGATGCGTGCTTCATAGGCAATGTCTAGGACATCTAATACATCAGCGGCGTGTTTCATGGTTGCCCAATCAGATTGGCTTCCCATTATAATCGCTACAGGTGGTGTATGGCCTGGCATGATGTTTCCTTTAAATTTTTAATTTTAGCGTTATTTGAAGTTTAGAGAAATTAAATTAGGCAACTATGTTTGGTGTTGTGTCTATGTGTAGCTTTTCAATTTCGTCTTTAAGCCCAAGTTTCTTCTTTTTAAAGCGTTGAATGCATAGGGCATCTGCGCCAGTCAAAGTTAGTGCATCAATTGCTATGTCTAAATCTTGGTGTTCTATTGATAGTCTTGCAAGACGTACTCTTTTTGCAATTTGGTCCTGTTCAGACATAAAAAATTCCCACTTTATTCGTTGTGGTTCTCACCTAACAGAAAAATACGCTTAGTTAAATGCTAATTTGAGCCAAGATTTTATATTTATTTTATCAAGTAAGATTTAGCGTATTGAAATTAATCAAAAATTTAGCAACAATAGAGGCGTTGATAACCCAATAAAAGGAGAATGCCATGGCGTTAAGTTCCCACATTGAGCAGTTGAAACAAAAGCACGTTGAGTTAGAGATGCAATTAGAAAAAGTAATGAAGCATCCCAGTGCAGAAGATAATGAAGTAGCCGAAATTAAGCGGCAAAAGCTTTTGATAAAAGATAAACTAAAAAATTTAGTCCATTAGTATTTTAATAGTAGTATTTTTGTTCTCTATTTAATTTTATTAAAACAGGGAGAGGAAAACACCTCTCCCATCCCATAATAATTTAAATCCAACTATTATCATTACAGCGTAGGTGAAGTTGTAAAATAACGCTTGAGATATGCGTTTTACAAGCCAAATTCCGGATAATGCGCCTATAATAGCGACCGGTACTAAACTAGCTGAAATCCACAAATTATCGGTATTGAACTGACCTAGTGCAAAATAGGGCGCTAATTTAATCGCATTGATTGTAGCAAAAGTTACAGCTGTGGTGCCTGCAAAAAGTACTTTGTCTAATTTTAGTCCCAAAGCATAAGCTTGGTAAGGTGGACCACCAGAGTGTGATATGAAGCTTGTTATGCCTGTAACAATGCCCCAAAAATACCCACGGATGTAGTTTTCGCTTTGGGCAGGGTGTTTAAAATAGTCTTTTAAAAATTGAATGATTGAAAAATTTATAGAGATTAAACCCAAAACTACTCTCACAAAATCATCGGAAACATAAGAGACAGTTAAAGCGCCAACTATAATGCCAATGGTGGCGGCTGGAATTATCATTGCAAAAACAGACCATTTTACGTGTTTTCGATAATTATAAACGCCAACGGCATCACCAACCAACAAAACGGGCAATATAATAGCCGCCGCCATTACAGGTGGAATAATCAGCGCAATCATTGGTGTGCCAATACCAGCCAGCCCACCGCCAAGCCCTCCTTTAGACAGGCCGATCAAAAACACAGCTGGAATTGCAACTGCAAAAAACCATGGGGTATTGTTTATGAATTCAATAAAGCTCGTCATAGTATATTATACTTTGTAAAATCTTGATGCGTTCTGGGGGGCTGAAGTTACTTAATAAAAAAATGTATGTTATTGCTTGTGCGATTAGGTATACGCGCCTAATTGAAATGTAATTGAAGCATAGTTTGTGATGGATTCGCAATGACCGATAAAAATATAAATGAAAATAATGGTGTAGAATTAGAAAACCGTTGTCGGGTGATCTTAATAGCACCAACCAATGGCGATGTAGTAGCAAATGTTGAGGCGGCCCTTAGCGGCGGTGATGTTGCAAGTGTTATTGTGCCAATGGGCGAGATGAGTGAAACGCATTATCGTGTGCATGCCATTAAGCTTGTCTCGATTATTCAAGCCGCTGGTGCGGCGGCAATCTTAGTTGGTGATACTCAGGTTTTGGGCAGAAATGAAGCCGATGGCTTATTTATAGCTTCTGGACCTGACAATTTGATAGAAGCCTTAGAGAAGTTTTCACCTAAAAAAATCATAGGTTTTGGCGGTGTTAAAGACCGTCATCAAGCTATGATGGCTGGTGATATTGGTCCTGATTTTGTTTTCTTTGGAAAACTAAACGGCGATATTAAACCAGAGCCGCATCATAAAAACATTGCGCTTGCCGAATGGTGGTCACAATTAATTTCTATACCGTGTGTTGTAATGTCTGGTTCTGATTTGAACAGCGTTATTGAAATTGCTGAAAGTCGTGCTGATTTTGTGGCGCTTGGTTCAGCTGTTTTTGATAATGACAAGGGCCCAAAAGTTGCAGTTAGCGAAGCAAATGCACTGCTTGAAAAATATGCGCCATCTTTATTACAGGATGATGAGTAGGGGAGTTGAATTGAGATTGTCTTTTTTACTGGTTTTTTTTAAGCGTTTTAGTTTGACTTTAGTGCTGACTGGGTCTTTGGCAGGTGGTGTGAATGCACAAAATGTAAAGCCATCTGTTGCCCTTAAAATTGGTAAAGAAAGCACAAAGAGTGAAATTGTTCCAGATTTAGCTTTTGGTGCTTATCAGCGTGGGCATTATTTAACTGCTTTTAAACTTGCTTTGCCCAAGGCGAAATTAGGCGATCCTGCTTCGCAAACCTTAATCGCAGAAATGTATGATAAAGGGTATGGCGTTCCAAAGAATTTGGCAGAATCTACTGCTTGGTATGCGCTAGCGGCAGAAAATGGAAATCTTGAAGCTCAATTTTCTTTTGCGGTTAAATTACTTGAAGGCAAATATGTAAAACCAGATGTCAAAAAAGCTCGTTCTTTAATGTTAATGGCTGCAAAGGGCGGTCATGCAACAGCCGCTTTTAATGTAGGACAGTTTATTATAAGTCAGCGCCCAACTTCTGCTGGCACAAAGCAGGCAATGGATTTTTTCATGCAGGCGGCTAATGGGCGTGTTTCTGATGCGTATTATACCATTGCGAAAATATATGAATCTGGTCAATTAAAGGGGTTTCCTGAAATGGAAAAAGCCCAAGACTGGATGTTAAAAGCTGCAAAAGCTGGTATCGACACTGCTCAAGTGGAATTGGCAATTTGGCTGGTTAATGGAAAAGCTGGTATTAAAGAGCCTGAAATTGGTTTTCAATGGATGAAGCGTGCGGCATTGGGTGGCAATGTGATTGGGCAAAACCGTATTGCTAAAATGCTTGTGCAGGGCGTTGGCACTAAACCCAATATCATTGAAGGTGTAAAGTGGCATTTTATTGCGCGACGCGCTGGGCTTAACGATCAATGGTTAGATGAAATTGTCGGTTCGCTAAAACAAGATCAGTTAGCGAAAGCTTTGCGTGCAGCAAATAGGTGGCCTTCTGGCTAGGGATTGTTCTCAATTCGTAATATAATTTTATAGAGGTTCGCTAAAGGCACTTGAATCATTTGATTATATGGTTCATTGACTTGCCAAGTAAGAGTTGCCAGCTAATATGTTGTGCTGGTAACAATACTATATAATTCAATTAACAAGAGTAAGTTCTATGAAAGTAAATGGAAACCAAGTTAAGCCTGGTAATGTGCTAGAGCATAAAGGCACTCTTTGGGTTGTTGTTAAAACAGACCATGTAAAGCCTGGTAAAGGTGGTGCATTTGCGCAAATAGAAATGAAGAACCTTATAAATGGTTCTAAATTAAATGAGCGTTTTCGTGCGACAGAGTCTGTTGAAAAAATTAGACTTGAGCAAAAAGACTTTCAGTTTTTGTATGCGCAAGACGACATGCTGGTGTTCATGGATAATGTTACATATGAGCAACTTGAATTGCAAAAAGAGTTTGTTGGCGACCGCGCCGCATTCTTACAAGATGGCATGGAAGTGACCGTTGAATTGCATGAAGAAAAACCAATTGGTATTCGTTTGCCAGAGCAAGTTACGCTTAAAATTGCAGAAGCTGATCCTGTTGTTAAAGGTCAAACGGTTTCGTCTTCTTATAAGCCAGCCGTTATGGAAAATGGTATTCGTGTTATGGTTCCGCCATTCATTAACTCTGGTGAGAGTATTGTTGTTGATACAACAGAAGTTACATATCTACGCAGAGCTGAATCTTAAGCGTAAATTCTTAAGTAGAGCAATTAGTTAAATCGCATATAAAATTTGGAGTTCCTATGGCACGCTCAGCGCTGTTAAATGTTATGGTCAATGCCGCAATGAAAGCTGGACGTCAGCTTTCTCGTGATTTTGGCGAAGTGCAAAATTTGCAAGTATCTGTAAAAGGTCCGGGTGACTTTGTTTCGAGCGCTGATAAAGCTGCTGAAAAAATTATCTTTGAAGAGCTTAAAATAGCTCGCCCAGACTTTTGTTTTTTGGGTGAAGAAGGTGGTTTTGTTAATGGTAAAGATAAGCAAAATCGCTGGATTGTTGATCCGCTAGATGGCACAACAAATTTTTTACATGGTATTCCAATTTTTGCTGTTTCGATTGCTTTAGAGCGTGAAGGCCAAATTGTTGCTGGTGTCATTTATAACCCTGCAATGGATGAATTGTTTACGGCAGAACGTGGCAGTGGCGCGTTCTTTAACGATCGTCGTATGCGTGTTGCTGGTCGTAGAAACTTAATTGACGGTGTATTTGTTACAGGCATTCCGCATTTGGGGCGCGCTGAACCGGGCAGAGCGATAAAGCAAATTAGCCAATTAATGAACAGTTCTGCAGGTATTCGCAGGTCTGGTTCTGCGGCTATTGATTTGGCTTGGACCGCTGCTGGTCGTTATGACGGGTATTGGGAAATGGGCCTTAAGCCATGGGATATGGCGGCCGGAATCTTGATGATTCGTGAAGCTGGCGGATATGTTACTGATCTTGAGAACCGATATAAAATGTTTGAAACGTCAAATATTTGTGCTGGTAATGAGATTATTCATAAAAAATTGCTTGCTGCTCTTAAAGAGGCTGACGCTAAATAAAGCGATCCCCTAAAGTAAGATTCTTTAAAGTGCCATATTCTTGTTAGTATTTGGAGACACTTGTACACAACGTATGTGCAGTGATTGTACAATTACGCGCAAATGATAAAAAATTGTGGTTCCAATTTGTTTTTTTGAAGTATAACTTTGTTTAATAATTTAATGCGCTAAATTTGTGTGCATTAGGCGAGTTATGACAAATTGGTTTTCGAATTGATTTGCTTGTTGATATACTTTGGGGAAGGAACCATCTGTGGCAAGAGCATTTGATCCGTATAAATTTAGCAGTCCGCGTCTGTTTTTAATCAGCATGGTTATCTTCCTGATTATTACAGGATTTTTAGTCTCGATTTTGTACCGCTCTATATCAGATGCGTTTATCACAAACCCTGGGCTTAACGGTCTTATTCTATTTGTTCTTGTTGTTGGTATTTTACTGGCGCTTGCGCAAGTTGTGCGGCTAATGCCAGAGGTTGCTTGGGTCAATAATTTCAGACAAGGCGGCGACGAATTAGACATTAAAAGAGAGCCTGTTCTTTTAGCGCCAATGAAAACTCTTTTTGGTAGCGCTAGTACTGATATGTCGATTACGACAAATTCAATGCGCTCAATCTTGGATTCGATCGGAAACAGACTTGATGATTTGCGAGAAATTTCTCGCTATCTTATTGGCTTGTTGGTTTTTCTTGGATTGCTTGGTACGTTTTGGGGCTTGCTTGCCACCATTGGTTCAATTGGTGAAACGATCCAGTCATTAGATGCAGGTTCTGGCAATACAAATGATATTTTGGATTCTTTAAAGGCTGGTCTTAAAGCGCCACTTGATGGCATGGGAACTGCATTTTCATCTTCACTTTTTGGCTTAGCAGGGTCGCTAATTCTAGGCTTTTTAGATCTACAGGCTGGCCGTGCGCAAACACGATTTTATACCGAGTTAGAAAACTGGCTTTCTTCTGTAACCGATATGGATCAAGAATTTGCCGGTGGTTTTGGTGCTTCTAACGAAATTATGGATAAGCTTCATAAGAGTGTTGAGCAGGGCGGTGGTAATCCAAGGGCTACTGCAGCGATGGCAAGTTTAGCTGAAAGTATTCAAGGCATGGTTAAGCATATGCGCGCCGATCAAAAAACATTGCGTGAAAAAATTGAGGCTCAAGATGTTCAAAATCGAGAGCTTAATGAAACGCTTAAAAAACTTAACGATTTTTTCGATAAAGCGGCAAGAAGGTAAGTTAAATGGCTTATGGTCGTAGCAGAAGACGCGAAAGTAATGTTGATTATTGGCCGGGTTTTGTCGATGCATTATCGACATTGCTCTTGGCTATTATGTTTTTGCTGTCTGTTTTTGTGCTCGCTCAATTTTTATTAAGCCGCGAAATTACAGGCAAGGACGCAGTGCTAAATCGCCTTAATTCTCAAATTGCAGAACTTACTTCTCTTTTGTCGCTTGAGCGCGGAGATAAACAAGATTTAGAAGATAATATTGCAAGCTTGCAAGCATCGCTTACAAATAATGAAAGTGAACGTTCTCGTCTTGCTAATTTATTGGCGGCAGATTCTGGCGCTAATGCGCAGGCGACTTCTAAGATCGGTGCGCTTTCTGGCGCGTTAGATAAAGAAATACAATTAAGCCAAAGAGCGCTATCGCAAGTAGAACTATTGAACCAGCAAATCTCTGCACTGCGTCGCCAAATCGGAGCTCTTGAAGATGCGTTGGATGCTTCTGAAAGCAGCGATAGAGAAAGT
The DNA here is from genome assembly GCA_002400845.2 of Hyphomicrobiales bacterium. Taxonomy (GTDB): domain Bacteria; phylum Pseudomonadota; class Alphaproteobacteria; order Rhizobiales; family Rhizobiaceae; genus Salaquimonas. Next base: position 11,147 of record NVRK02000024.1, on the reverse strand, counting down.
CAGACTAAAATTTCTGACCTTGGCAAACGTCTTAACATTGCTTTGGCTCAACGTGTGCAGGAACTGAATCGTTATCGCTCAGACTTTTTTGGTCGCTTGCGTGAAATTTTATCTGACCGCGAAGACATTCGCATTGTTGGCGATAGATTTGTATTCCAGTCTGAAGTTTTGTTTTCTTCTGGTGGTGCTGACCTTAACCCGGAAGGTCGCCAGGCTATGCTGAAAGTTGGGCAGGCTTTGTTGCAAATTGGCAATGAAATTCCAGATGACATTGGCTGGGTACTTCGCGTGGATGGACACACAGATGATGTGCCAGTTTCGGGCACTGGCGCGATTAAAGACAATTGGGAATTAAGCCAAGCAAGAGCGCTTTCTGTTGTTAAGTATTTCATTAGCCAAGGCATACCAGCGCAGCGTTTGGTAGCAGCTGGATTTGGTGAATTTCAACCCCTTGAAATTGAAGACACCGATGAAGCGCGTTCTAAAAATCGCCGTATCGAGTTGAAACTAACAGAGCGGTAAAAAAGAGTTTTACCTACTTGGCCGCATCGAATTGCAGGCTGGCAAGATGGGCATAGATGCCGTTCTTTTTCTTAGACAATGTCTTGTGTGTACCTTCTTCAACAATCTTACCACCATCCATAACCAATATGCGATCAGCTTTTAGAATGGTTGCTAAGCGGTGTGCGATAACAATCGTTGTACGGCCTTCCATGAGTTTTTCTAACGCTTCTTGGACCAAGCGTTCACTTTCAGCATCTAATGCGCTGGTGGCTTCGTCTAGCAATAGTATAGGTGCGTTTTTTAAGATCGCACGCGCTATTGCAATGCGTTGGCGTTGTCCGCCAGAAAGCATGATGCCGCGCTCGCCCAATTGTGTGTCGTAGCCTTCTTCGGCCTCTGCTATAAATTCGTGCGCGCTAGCAGCTTTTGCCGCGTGAACGATTTCTTCTTGGGTGGCGCCTTCTTTGCCCATGCCAATATTTTCAGAGGCTGAAGTTGCAAAAATAACCGTATCTTGGGGAACGATGGCAATTTGCTTGCGCATTTCTTTTGGATCAAGAGTCTTTATATCCATGCCATCTATTTTAATTGTGCCTGATGTTGGATCATAAAAACGAAGCATTAGCGAAAATAACGTACTCTTACCGGCACCAGATGCGCCAACCACCGCAATGGTTTCGCCAGCTTTAATATTCAAAGATAGGCCTTTTAATGCGGCTGCATTTGGGCGGCTTTGGTACGCGAAATGTACATTATCAAATTGCATGTCGCCTTTGATTGTTTCTGGTAATTTAGTAAAATTCTCGGGTGCTTTAATTTCTGGTTCTTCGTCTAGCAATTCTGTTATTCTCTCTGCGGCACCTGCTGCCTGCGAAAGTTCTCCCCATACTTCTGACAATGCGCCTAGCGAGCCAGCCGCAAAGACTGCGTATAGGAGAAATTGTGTTAAAACGCCTGGTGTCATCGTGCCTGCCAGCACTTCTTGAGCACCAAACCATAAAACACCAATTACAGAGCTGAATATTAGAAAAATCGCGAATGCGGTTAACATTGCTCTCGTTGCAATGGCTTTACGCGCGGCTTCAAAAGCACTTTCGATTGCATTTGAAAATTTGCTTTTGACAATATGGCCAGTGGAAAATGCCTGAACTGTTCTGATGGAAGTGATGGATTCTGAAGCATAAGCAGTCGCGTTTGCTAATGTGTCTTGTGCGCTGCGTGAGCGTTTTCGAACAGCTCTACCAAATCCAACAATTGGAATGATAATGAGTGGAATAGCGCCTATTACAATCATTGCCAGTTGTGGAGCGGTGTAAACCATTGCCGCTAATGCACCGAGCGCTAAAATGAAATTTCTTAACGCCATAGATGCAGTTGCACCAACTGCTGATTTGATTTGCGTTGTATCGGCTGTAAGGCGTGAAATTAATTCGCCAGACTGTGAGCGGTCAAAAAAGCTGATGGATAATTCTGATAAATGGGCAAACACATCGTTGCGTAAATCTGAAATTACACGCTCACCTAACCATATTACAAAGTAATATCGGCACGAACTCGCAATGGCTAATAAAGCGGCAACAGCAATTAATGCAGTGAAATAATTTCCAATGAATGCCACATTGTTACTTAAAAAACCTTTGTCGATCATGTTTCGAACAGCGACAGGTAAGCTAAGTGTAGTGGCGGCTGCAAGTGATAAAAAGAAAAGCGCAGCTGCAACTTGTAATTTATACCTACCAAGGTACGGAAATATCTTACTAAGAGGCTTTAAGCTTTTTCTTTTTTTGCTTCTGCTGCCATCTTTTAAGTTGGTTTTAGCAGTTTCTGCGTTGATATTTTTCGATGCTGTTATATCGTTCATATATATTGCTGCTTTGTTTTGTACGATCTAAAAATTATACTCGCTATATTATATAGGAAATATTGAGTATATCTGAATATGGGGTGTAGAGTTAAGTTTTGCAGATGTAAATGTGCGTTTTGTAGCAGAATAGTGCAAATTAATGGAATGAATGCAGTTCCAGTGAATTGATGTTACTTGTGTTGCATTGCCTCTTGTCTAAAATGAGTTTTAGATGTATAGAACGCCCAAGATTTATGCCGCTTATGATCTTTGCAAAAAGGTTGTGCGGCTTTTTTGACTATCAGCCTTACAATTAGGCCTATAAGGATACGAAGATGAAAAAAGATATTCATCCTGACTACCATACTATCAATGTTGTTATGACTGATGGTACGCAATACACCACTCGCTCTACTTGGGGTGCTGAAGGTGATACAATGAACCTTGATATTGACCCTCAGTCGCACCCTGCTTGGACAGGTGGCAACCAACACTTGTTGGATCGCGATGGTCGTGTATCTCGCTTTAAGAAAAAATACGAAGGCTTGGGTATCTAAGCACTTTTATAATATGGCAACCAATTATTTGTTGGCATTTTAAAGAATATAAAACCCGGTCTACTGTTTATAGTAGCCGGGTTTTTTGTGTTTTCTTATGAATTTTAAGATGCCGCGTTTTTGCGCTAATTAGGCTCAAAAATATAATTAGTGTTTACGACCAATGCCCAAAGCAGTTGAAAGCAAGTTGATTTGTTGCTCGACAGGGCTTTGTGTAGGAAGATTTACCACCTTTGTGGAGTAAATCTCATCATCAATGCCAGTAATTCTATTTTGCAAGGCAAGCGATCGCGTGACAAGGCCGATAAATTCTTTTGGCAGTGCAGACCATCTCTCGTCAATTATACTAACTGGAATTGAATCGAGTTTTACTTTTTTCTTCTCATCTAAGAATTGCTCTCGCGTCATTTCGCCAGCATTAGTGGCGCGTTGCAATAGTAGCCAAGAAGCTAATTGCATCAATCGTGTGGTCAAACGCATTGATTCTGTGCCGTAAAGGGCCATTTCCTCTTTTGTGAGGCTTTTGGCTGCTTTGCGGCCATCGCCGTCTAAATAATTGGCGCTTTCTTCAACAAGCTGCATTCCGTCCTGAAACAGTTTGTCGAATCTATCAGAAAAAGCGAATCTTTCAGATAACGAAATCGTGTTTGCTGAATTATTATTATTTACCATTATTAAGATATCCCTTTGTATCCTTTTAACCAATGAAGCAGCGCTGGTAAAGCTTGGCATGGAATTTGTGTGAATTAGCGTGATTTAACGTTAATTTCTAAAGAGGGTTTAAGTATGTTATTTTGCACGTTATTGCTGTGTTTTTACGCTTTAGTTGGATTTATCATTAATATGGTCAAAAAAAAGAGCCACATAAAATATGCGGCTCTGAAGAGTTAAACAGGGTGTTACAATAAAATCAAAGATTATTTGTAACGGACCAATATGAAAATCGGTTAACCAATTAATACTTTAGAAAGCCTAATATTTAGTTAATCTCATTAAAGTTTCAATTTTTCTACTGGCTTTTAAAAGTGGTTTGATTGGCTTATATCATTTTAAGCAATCTAATGCTGGGCGTGATATTTATTTAAGCCAGAAAGATTTTAAATTTAAGATGCAAAAACTTATGAATTATATTGATTTTGACCAACCTGGTGATCCCAGCGTATTAAATTTAAAACAAGGTGAATGTCCTACACCAAATGTAAATGAGGTTTTGATTAAGGTAGCTTACGCTGGTGTTAATCGTCCTGATTGCTTGCAACGAGCAGGGGCTTATCCTCCACCAAAAGGTGCAAGTGAGGTATTGGGCTTAGAAATTTCTGGTGAAATTGTTGGCGCTGGTTCTGGCGTTGATGAAGCCTTTATCGGCAATCAAGTTATGGCGCTAACTGCCGGCGGTGGTTATGCTGAATATTGTCTGGTTGATGTTCGTAATGTTTTGCCAATTCCAAGCAACCTCTCAATGAGAGAAGCGGCTTGTATCCCTGAAACATTTTTCACGGTTTGGCATAATGTTTTTCAACTTGGAAAATTGCAAAAAGGCGATGTGTTTTTAGTGCATGGTGGTTCAAGTGGCATTGGTACGACAGCCATTCAATTGGCAAAAGCTTTTGGGGCTAGCGTTATTGCAACAGCTGGTAGCGTAGAAAAGTGCAATGCTTGTCGCGACGTTGGGGCTGATTATGCCATTGATTATACCAAAGAAGATTTTGTTGAGCGGGTAAAACAGATAACAAATTATGCTGGTGCTAATGTGATTTTAGACATGGTGGGTGGCAGTTATATTGAACGCAATTACAGTGCGGCCGCGATTGAAGGACGCATTATTCAAATCGCATTTTTGGGCGGAGTAAAGACGCAAGTGAATTTTGTAAAACTAATGATGAAACGTTTGGTTCATACTGGTTCTACTTTGCGTGCGCGTTCTGTCGAATTTAAAGAAGAAATCGCCAATGCGTTACAGATCCAAGTTTGGCCTTTAATAGAAAGCCAAAAAGTGAAGCCAGTAATTCACTCAGTTTTTGATTTAAAAGATGCCAATAAAGCGCATGCACTTATGGAAAGTAATGCGCATATTGGTAAAATCGTACTTAAAGTATAAGTTACGCGCTTAGCATTGCTTTGATCTCAGCAGATCTTTGACTAACCGTTAGTTTAGCGCCACCTGTTAGGTGAACCAAAGTAATTTCGTTTTGGTTTTCATGGAAGCTGACAATGTGGTCTGCGTTCATAAAAATGGGTGTGCCGTGCGAAACTGCGCCGCCCATGATTGTTACTTTTGTTAATTCGATAAATTTCATTGTGGGTCTCCAAGAATGTTGCTTGAGCGTATAGCAGAGTTTGCCATTTGTGAAAGCGATCTTTTTGAGTTTTTAAAATCTGTTTGAAATTACTTGCTTGGCCTTGTAGAATCACATCAACACCTCTATATAGTGGACAATTCCATTACAAATTGTCTAATTTTACCCCTAAAGGGGAGCCCCCAAGACCATGGCGGGCACACAGAAGGAATGTAACTATGTCTGATGCACCATTGATGCCAAAAGCGACTGCGGTTTGGTTGGTTGATAATACATCTTTGACTTTTGATCAGATTGCAGTGTTTTGCAAACTGCACCCGCTTGAAGTTCGCGCTATTGCTGATGGTGAAAACGCGCAAGGTATTAAGGGTATGGACCCAATTTCTACTGGGCAATTATCTCGCGATGAGCTTGAAAAAGCGCAAGCTAATGAAACCCATAAATTAAAGTTGCAAGTCTCTAAAGTGATTGTACCAACAATTAAACGTAAGAGACCTCGCTATACGCCAGTGTCTAAACGTCAAGATCGCCCGAACGCAATTCGCTGGCTTACACGTAGCCACCCAGAGTTGAAAGATTCGCAAATCATTCGTCTTGTTGGTACTACTAAAAATACGATTGAAGGTATTAGAAGTGGTTCGCATTGGAATTCTGCAAATCTAATTCCAATGGATCCTGTTACACTTGGTCTTTGTTCTCAAATTGCACTAGACCTTGAGGTAACAAAAGCGAATAAAGATCGTCCACAGGCTACTCCAGAAGAGCAAGCAGCGGCGTTGAATATTCAAACTGAACAATTGCAGCCAGTATCAGATTCTCAAGTATTTTCAAATATGAATGCGAAATCTGACCCTGTTGAAGAAGAAAAAGTTGATGCGGCATCTGTATTCTCAAAATTTGCAGAAAAGCCTCGTGGCAAATCTTAAAATAAATTGTCAATAAATTTGAAACAAGTAAGGGCGGATTTACCGCCCTTTTTTTGTGCCTGTATATATTACAAATATACTGGTCGCAGCTTAGCTTACTGTAAATAAGCCAATGGAGTTTCCGTCTAAATCGGTACAGTAGAAAAATTTACCAGATGGAATTTCTACTGCTTCAGAAACTACTTTACCGCCAGCGGCTACTACCTTCTTCATGCCTTCTTGTGGCGAGACGCGTGATTTAAAGTGAATTGTATTGCCTGTACCAGCCGGTGCTGGTTTCCCCTCATATAGGTGACCTGCAACGCTGTTTACTTCATGAGAGAAAATCATTGATTTGTTAGGGCCCATTTCCATCAAGGTAAGTTCAGCGTCTAAAATTTCTGCATAAAATTTTGCGGAAGCTTCTAAATTGGTCACTGGAATTTCTGTCCATACTACTGGATCTTTTGTGAGTGTTTTCGTCATGGTATATCTCCATCTAAGTTAGTGATGAAGACTATATGACAGACACTGTTGCCAATTAATGGCAGTAGTTTATTTGTAATTATAAATTGTAAGAAGTATCATTTGTTGGGCCCATATCATTTGGCCAAAGGGTTTTACCTGTAATATTGGCGGCCTCATCTGAAACTAAATATTCTGCGATTCGTGCTATTTTTTTTGGATCAGTGATTTGGTCAATATACTCTTGAGAGAAAGGTGGCGTTTGTTTCTTCTCATCTTTTGGGTCTAAATCTTGTAATGTTGCTCTTAATAATTTTGACATTGTGGCGCCAGGTGCAATGGCGTTTACGCGTATGCCATATTGCGCCAAAGACAGTGCCATGACTTTTGTAAGTGGACTTAAACCGCCATTAGAAATTGTATCTGGAATTTGACTGGCAATAGCAAAGATTGCATTTACAGAAGATAGGTTGATTATTGTGCCAGGTTTTTCGCCTTTTTTAATAGCGGCAACCATTTGTTTTGCAACAGCTTGGGCACATAAAAAAGAACCTTTAAGATTTACATTTAGTACGTGGTTAAAGTCTTTTTCTTTGATCGATAAAAAGTCATCGCTGTTCACAATTGCAGCATTGTTGATAAGCACATCAATGCGCCCATGAATATCAAGCGCGGTTGCAACTAAATTATGTACATCTAGTCTTTGGGAAACATCGCATTGTACAAATGTTGCTGAACTGATTTTTTGTAATTTGCGAGCCGCCTTTTTGCCTGCTACAGTGTCGATGTCTGCAACAATAACTTTTGCATGTTGGCGTGAGAAATGTTCTGCAATAGCATAGCCTGTTCCGTGTGCTGCCCCAGTTATGATTGCTATCTTATTTTCTAACGACATATGCGTCCCGTATAATACTTTGTAATTAGTGCAAACTGCGCTTTGAAAGTCATACAGTCAAGAAAATTAATTAACTCATTTGACATTATGAGTGTGTGACAAGTGGTCAACTTAGAATTGCATAATTTACTGTTAATTTTAAGCCATCTAACAATAGGAGTATTGAAAATGTTATTATGGTTAGCTGCTGCGGTGGCCCTTGGCCTTGCTTTTGTTCACACTTTTCCTGGCGGTGCACAAATGGTGCCGCCTTTGCTTAAGAGTAAAGATATTCCTGAGCCAATAAAATTGATTCATTATTACTGCTGGCATATTGTTACGATTATGCTGTTTGGTCTTGCCGCAGCTTTTGCTTATGCAGCTTATGAACCAACAGGGCGCATATTGGCAGTGGTTGCTACTGGTATTAGTTTTATGTGTTTTGCATGGGGCTATTTTTTAGTTATTTGGAAAAAGCAAAGGCATAGAGACATGCCGCAGTGGATGTTATTTCTTCCACAAACGGCAATCGGTATTTATGCGCTTATCTAATATTTTTAAAGTAAACGCGACTTATGCTAAGCCGCGTTTCTTCAATACATCGGTGATCTCATCTAACACTGCTGGATCTTCAATTGTGGCTGGCATTTTCCAATCCATGCCGTCTGCAATTTTTTGCATTGTACCACGCAAGATTTTTCCAGAGCGTGTTTTTGGTAAACGTTCAACTGTCACGGCATTTTTAAACGCGGCAACAGGTCCAATTTTTTGGCGTACTAATTTTACTACTTCTGCCTCAATATCTGCCTCTGATTTTTCAACGCCAATGTTTAAGATAATAAAGCCAACAGGGGATTGGCCTTTTAGTTTATCAGCGATGCCAATTACAGCACATTCTGCTACATCTGGGTGTCCTGCAATCGCTTCTTCCATGCCGCCTGTAGAAAGGCGGTGGCCAGCAACGTTGATGATATCATCGGTGCGCGCCATGATGAAAAGATAATCGTCTTCATCGATATAACCTGCATCAGCTGTTTTATAAAACCCAGGAAACTCTTCTAAATAGGCTTCTTTAAATCTGTCTTCTGCATTCCACAGGGTTGTAAAATTACATGGTGGTAGAGGTAATTTTACAACAATGTTACCAAGTATACCTTTTTCAACTGGTTGGCCTTCATCGTCTAAAATTTGGATATCATAGCCTGGCATAGCAACGGTTGGGGAGCCAAGTTTGACAGGAAGTGCGCCAAGGCCAACTGGATTGCCTGCAATGGTCCAGCCTGTCTCTGTCTGCCACCAATGGTCATAAACAGGTAGGTTCAATTTATCTTGTGCCCATTCAATCGTATCTGGGTCGGCGCGTTCGCCAGCCAAAAATAATGCGCGTAATTTCGACAGATTATATTTCTTTATAAATTCGCCATTTGGATCTTCGCGTTTAATGGCCCTAAAAGCAGTAGGCGCTGTAAACAATGTTGTTACATTATGTTCTTCGATTACACGCCAAAATGTTCCTGCATCTGGCGTTCCAATTGGTTTGCCTTCAAATATTATTGTTGTGCTACCATTTAGTAAGGGGCCGTAAACAATATAAGAGTGCCCAACTACCCAGCCAACATCTGATGCTGCCCAATAAACCTCTCCTGGTCCTACATTGTAGATGGCTTTCATGGACCACATTAAAGCAACCATATGTCCACCATTATCGCGTACAACGCCTTTTGGCTCTCCTGTGGTTCCAGAGGTGTAAAGAATATACAGTGGGTCGGTGCTTGCCACTGGCTCACACGGCACAATTGTGCCAGCTTCACGGTGTGCTTTTACAAGCGAAGTATACTCAAAGTCGCGTCCATCAATTAGGTCACAAATTTGCTGTTCGCGTTGTAAAATTAGAGTAGTCTCTGGTTTTAATTTTGCCATTTCAATGGCTTCATCAAGAAGTGGCTTATAGGACACCAAGCGATTTGGTTCTATGCCGCAAGAGGCCGAAATAATCAATTTTGGTTGCGCATCATTTATTCTTGTCGCTAGTTCTGATGCGGCAAATCCACCAAACACAACAGAATGCACAGCACCGATACGTGCACATGCTAACATCGAAATTGCAGCCTCAGGAACCATTGGCATATAGATGATTACGCGGTCGCCCTTAGTGACGCCTTTATCTTTTAGAACCGCTGCAAGTGCTTGCACTTCGTCAAGCAATTGCGAGTATGTATAGGTGCGTTTTTTTCCAGTAATTGGACTGTCATATATTATTGCGTCTTGGTCGGCTCTACCATTTTGAACGTGGCGATCTATTGCATTGTAACAAGTGTTGCATGTCGCGCCTGTAAACCAACGCCCATAAATGCCTTGGTTTTTATCAAAAACTTTGTTCCAAGGGCTGTACCAATCAATTGAGCTTGCGGCGCCCTCCCAAAATTTTTCAGGATTGTTTTTCCATTCATCATAAACGGTGTGATAGGTTGTAGGCGTTGAAGTCATGGTCTGTTCCTCAAGTCTATTCATCAAATGCAGTTGGCGAATACAATTTAAGGAATTGTCTAAACAACGTCCATGCAACTTATGGCGTAATTTTGAGATTAAAATATATTGGAAATGATGACTCTATTAAATTTTATAAATTTAATAGTTTACTTATTTGCAATTTTGCAACAATTTACGTTTTTGGAAAGGCTTTTGGGAAGAGGATGCTTTTAAAAGTCTTTGTCAATTATATAATTCGCAATCCCTCGCGCCCAGCGTTCATAACCCAGTGGGCTTGCGTGAAATCCATCATTAGAAAAGTTTTCTGTAATAACTTTCCAGTCTTTGTTTCCTGGTGCAATTGCACCCCGCTCGTCACAAAGAATCTCGCCATTTTTGTTATGAATACGTGATCTAATGCCTAATATTTTATTGAGTGGTTTTGGTAACATCTCAAGTTTTTCTAAGTCTATGATGCCTGACCAAATTATTTTTGCTTCGGGCCATTTTGCTTTGAGTGCATAAATAAGCGTGCCAAACTCTTTGCAAAATCGTCTTCCAGTATGAAAATTCTTACTGTCATTGGTGCCAACATTTAACAAAATATAATCATAAATTTTATGTTGTAGATGAGGCACAACAAAATCTCGTAGCGTGCCAGCTGTGGCACTGTTATTACCAGCAATACGAATATTGACAGAGCGCTTTGTTTTTTCACTTAAGAGCCTGCAAAAGTGACCACCTAGGCTTTGCTCAATATCATCTACGCCAACCCCAGCAGCAGAAGAATCTCCGATCAATAATATATTGAGTGTAGGCTTTTTGGCGTTTCCTTTTATTAGCAAACACCCTTTGTGAGGCGGCGGGCTCATGCGCTGTGTCGTGCCACGAATTTTAGTTCCCTGCCAAGCATAGACTGGGAACAATAGCCAAGAATAAAGCACTTCTAATTTTGTAACCATTTTACAACTTTAAATGTGATTTTTATAAAAGAAAAGCCCACAAAACGTTAAGTTCTGCAGGCTTTTAGAATTGCTAATTAAAAGATGCTTAAGCAGCTTTTGAGGCTTCAAAAATACTTTCGATTGTTGAAGCTAGAATGGTATCAAATTCAGCATCTGATTGCTTTGCAGAAAGACCTTCTGCTGTTGCGCGTGAAAAACTGGCGATCATACCATTGTTTTGAACCAACTTTGCATTCGCTTCATTGCGTGAATAGCCGCCAGAAAGAGC
>NVRK02000023.1 GCA_002400845.2 Hyphomicrobiales bacterium | reverse complement strand
TGGTGCGGGCACCGGGACTCGAACCCGGACAGCCTAAGGCCGAGGGATTTTAAGTCCCTTGCGTCTACCGATTCCGCCATGCCCGCAATATCAAACTATGATCTATAACTATGACTTCGGTAAGATTGCATCTGAGTAACGGAGTCTTTGCCATTTCGCAATGCCTTTTATGAGCTGAATCGCACTTTTAAATATTTTTTATATATTTTTTACGCCATTTTCTATTTCAACGCATTTCCACTATCTTTTTTTGTTCTTCGCCCTCATAAATGAGCCTTCTGTATTTTATTTTAGGTATGTTAAATGAGTGCAATAATCGTAACAGCAGCAATGCTCGCAATTGGCGATGAATTACTCTCTGGCAGAACAAAAGACAAAAACATTGGTCACTTAGCAGATTTTTTAACGCTCAAAGCAATAGACCTAAAAGAAGTGCGCATCGTTAGTGATGAGCAAGACGCAATTGTTAGCGCATTAAATGAACTTCGTAAAAATTACACATATGTATTCACCTCTGGTGGCATTGGCCCAACCCATGACGATATAACAGCAGATGCAGTAGCAGTTGCAATGGGCGTTAAAATTGAGCATGACGCACGCGCTATGAAACTGCTCGGTGATTATTATAAAATGCGCAAAATAGAATTTACACCTGCACGCCAACGCATGGCCAGAATTCCTGTGGGTGCCGACTTAATCGACAATTCAATTTCTGTAGCACCAGGCTTTACCATTAAAAACGTACATGTCATGGCAGGCGTTCCTTCTGTATTTCAAGCAATGTTAGACAGCCTTGAGCCAAATCTAGTAAGCGGCATTCAAATGTTAAGCAAAGCAATTGATAGCACCTTTCCAGAAGGAACGATCGGCGGCCCACTTGCAGATATACAAAAGAACCACCCAAACACTTCCATCGGCTCATATCCCAAGTTTGAAAAAGACAAATACTCAACGCAAATCGTGATACGCGCGCGCAAACAAGACTATCTCGACAATGCCGTTAACGATGTGAATTTAATGTTTAAGCAACTAATAAACTCCAAAAATGCTCTAGAGCATAAACATGATCCAGGGACTTAATAGGTTTTTAAAATATTATGTAGACTGTTTATAAGCTTGCTCAAAATACACTTTAGCGGTAACACACCAAAACCCATTTTTTGAGAATTCAAGATTTCAAAAATTCACATCGTATAGGTACCCCATATGTCAGAAGCACCAAAAGCATTTCCCGTTTCTTGGGATCAATTTCACCGAGATTGTAAAGCACTGGCTTGGCGCCTGTCTGGCATTAGTAAAGAAAACGGAGATTGGCATACAATTGTTGCAATTACCCGTGGCGGCCTTGTACCAGCAGCAATTATCGCGCGCGAATTAGGCATTCGTAATATCGAAACGGTCTGCATCGCTTCTTATCACGAGTATAAAGATCAAGGCTCTTTAGAGGTTATCAAAGGTATTTCTGATGAAATATCCGCAACCAAGGGCAAAGGCATATTGGTGATTGATGACTTGGCGGATACAGGCAAAACAGCACTAAAAGTGCGTGAATTATTGCCACAGTCTCATATCGCAACAGTGTACGCTAAACCAACAGGCGAAGCTGCAACTGACACTTACGTGACCGAAGTTAGCCAAGACACTTGGATCTATTTTCCTTGGGATATGGAAATGTCTTATGTACCGCCAATTTCTGGCAAAGAAGACGGTTAATCCAAATCAATATTTTCAGTTTAATCTAACTTAAGCTGCCAAAATTGCTGGCGTCTCTTCTATAGGTACCTGATTTGTAGCAGCATAGCTTATGGATCCATCTCTTGTTGGTGATGGCAATAGAGATACTTCTGAAGCGCTTTCTAAGAGCGGCCCCCTATTTTGATGACTTATTAAATATTCGCTTCTAGCAAAGTCTTCCAACCCCATGGGTTTGGCAAACAAAAACCCCTGATAACAAAGGTCTTCAAATCGAGATAAAAATTCGACTTGTCCTTGCGTTTCTATGCCTTCAATCGTCACTTCAAATCCCTGTTCACGGCCCAAATGAATCATTGTGGATACAATTGATCGAGAAGTCGCAGATGTTTCAAGCTCACGGACAAAAGAAGCATCAATTTTAATGCGATTTACTTTAAACTTGTTCAAATAAGACAGACCCGAATACCCTACCCCAAAATCATCCAGTGCAATTGATATACCAAGGCTCCGCATTTCTCGGATTCTTATTACTGCCAACTCACTGTTTTCAAGCAGAACAGCTTCAGTTATTTCAATTTCCAAACGATTTTCCGGAAACTCTGTTGCGCGCAATACTTCTAAAACATCATCAACAAAATTTGGTTCTAAAAAATGCGTTGGTGAAATATTGACAGCAACCATCAAGTCATCAAATTCTTTAAGCTCAATACAAGCCTCAATCATCACTTGAATGCCTAACTTGCTTAACAAACCCATTTGCTCAGCAGATTCTACAAAACGCGAAGGTGAAATATATCCATGAATCGGGTGGTTCCATCTAGACAACACCTCAACACCACGCATGCGACCGGTTTTAGAATTAATCAACGGCTGATAGACTAATTCGACTTCTTGATTATCAATCATTTTTCGCAAGTCAGAATCAAGTGTGCTTTGATCTCTAAGGTTCTTAGCAGCCCCAGCATCATAACTCACAAACCTATTACCGCCATTCTTCTTAGCTTGTTGCAAGGCAAAATCTGCATTTCTAATCACAGTTTGAGGCTTAAACAATATATTATCAAAATAATCGGCACCAATGGACACGTTGAAATACACTTCACGATCATCAGCATAAAATACACTCGATACATTTTTAAAAATATCGTCCGTCACCCGATTGACGTGTTCGGTGTTTTCAACTGATGGAAAAAGTAAACCAAACTGCCCACCAGATAATTTAAATAATTGCAGATTACCATAAACAATATCGCGCATATTAGATGCCAATTGTGCGATCAACTCATCACCACTTGCATAACCAATAGAGACATTAATTTCTTTTAGTTCATCAATATCAATCATCAACAAAGCCATTGTGGTCTCTCTGTCGCTCGATTGAGTGTATTTAGTCAAAACCTCAAGAAGTTTTCTCTCATTTGGTATTCCAGTGCGCTCATCATGATAAGAACGATATTTCAACTCTCGATGATCAAAGAATGATTTTGCTGCCAGTTGAACAACGCCAGCCGCTATCAATATGCAACATATAATTTGGAAAGTAACATCGGGCTTGGCTGCAAAACCTAAAAATTGCCACCCAATAAAGAGCGAGCCAAATAATTGGTATAAGAACATACACAAAAATACAATCGTAGCGCACGCTAGCGCAACTATTCTATTTTGCTGGCTATTATAAAGTTCAAACATATTTTCAATCGCCCCCACGACCCACAGTGGCATTCCGCCAAGTCACAATTGTAAATCATTGCACTAAACAAAAGGTTACGATTCGTCATTTTCGCTTACCCAGTACCATTTCGAGACTAAAGGTACCTAAAATTCAATTGATTTAGTTAAAGGTTTGAGTAATTTCAAAGGTCAAAATCATACAATCAGGTCAAGGGTGTAACTCGCTTATCACCTAAAATATTTTACTTAAGGTCATTTACAACAACAATCTTGACCAAAAAGTGAGCCAAATCGTTGAATCAAAAGGCATTTATAAAATAATTGATTTATCCCCGTTTTACACAAGAATACACTAGATGTTGTGTTTTTTTGTTTTTTTGCAACTAGTGCTTGACGATAAAAACCGAGTCAGACTATCTTAGCTTTGTTGTCAGGTATTGTTGACAGCAACTCTAATCATTTATGTGGGCGATTTGTTCTAGTTTGCCTTTTTCGTAAGCGTATTACAGTCAAATTCTGTGAAAACCTTCGCAGATGACGGTTGTTTGCGACTAATTGACACTTGAAATAGGTGTCACAAAGATAATCGGGGGAAGTGAACAAGCGTATATTGCCAACTATTTATTTTGGGCGACATATGAATAATTCAATAGAATTAAATTTAGTATTTTAACCGTTAATACTATATTTAGTATTTACACTCAGTATCAACACAATATACAGTGGTTAAGTTATCAAAGTATGAGAATTGATTTGGTATCGAAAGACCGACAGAGGAATAGTGATTTATCACCGTAACAGTGAATAATCATCAAGAATAATCATCAAAATGTCGGCAGTCGATTACAAAGTGTGGGGTTCAGTCATAGCGTGCCAATTATATTTCAGGCGCGTGTGAACGACTCAAGTCATCAGATCACTAATTCCATTCACGGATAGACCTTTAATTGGGATGTTATTTATTGGAGTTCGCGTTTAGTCCGCTAGGCGCTGGCGCCAGAGTTAATGGGCATTTACTGCCCAACATTAGTGATTAATCGTCTTAGGTTCTTTTAAGGGTTTTAAAAGAGTTGATGTGGCGGCGATTATGACACTTGTGAATACAAGACAAAGAATAAGACGATGTATGAGATGCGTATTTTCAAGTTACTCCCCCTTTTAAAAGGTCAGTAACTGAACAGTAATTAAGTCCTGAACCTCAGGCGAGCGTGAATACTGGACCAAAGCTTTTATAAGCAAATGCTTTGATGCAGTGAATTAAATATAGGGCATATATCAGCACCAAATCAAAAGAGTGTTGGTAAGCAAAAAGAAGATTTTGAAAGGACAATTTAGATGCATATAGAGCGGAGATTTACCAAAAAGGGCAAATCACCTTACGAGGGTATTGAGTTTCGCAAGGCTACAAGTGAAATTAAGAACCCAGACGGGTCAATTGTATTTCGCTTAGAAAACATTTCAGTTCCCACAAGTTGGAGCCAAGTGGCTTCAGATATTCTTGCACAAAAATACTTCCGCAAAGCTGGCGTTCCAAATGCTCTAAAAAAAGTAGAAGAGAATTCTATTCCCTCCTTTCTTTGGCGCTCTGTAGCCGACGATGCCAAACTGGCAGAAATTAAGAATAAAGAAGAGCGCAATGGTTCAGAAATGGACGCGCGTCAAGTTTTCAACCGTCTAGCAGGTACGTGGACCTATTGGGGTTGGAAAGGTGGTTATTTCGACCAAGAAGAAGATGCGCAAGCGTTCTTTGACGAATTATGCTACATGCTTTGCACACAGCGCATTGCTCCAAATTCACCACAATGGTTCAACACGGGCCTTCACTGGGCTTATGGCATTGATGGCCCTGCCCAAGGTCACCACTATGTTGACTTTGAAACTGGCAAACTAACAAAATCAAAATCTTCATACGAACACCCACAGCCACACGCTTGCTTTATTCAATCTGTTTCAGATGATTTGGTAAATGAAGGCGGCATTATGGACCTTTGGACACGCGAAGCGCGCCTGTTCAAATACGGTTCTGGCACAGGTTCTAACTTTTCTTACATTCGCGGTGCTGGCGAACCCTTATCAGGTGGCGGTCAATCTTCTGGCTTAATGAGCTTCCTAAAAATTGGTGATCGCGCAGCTGGCGCAATCAAATCTGGCGGCACAACAAGAAGAGCCGCTAAAATGGTTGTGGTTGATATCGACCACCCAGATATTGAAGAATACATCGACTGGAAAGTGAAAGAAGAGCAAAAAGTTGCGGCCATCGTAACGGGTTCTAAAGTTGTTTCAAGACACATGAATGCAATCATGAAAGCTTGCATTAATTGTGAAGGCAATGGCGACGATTGCTTCGATCCGTCAATCAACACAGCGCTAAAACGCGAAATTAGAGCGGCTAAGAAAAACGCTGTTCCTGAAAACTACATTCAGCGTGTTATTCAGCTTGCTAAACAAGGCTACACAGACATTGCGTTCCCAGTTTACAACACAGATTGGGATAGTGAAGCCTACCTAACCGTTGCTGGACAAAACTCAAACAATTCTGTTTCTATTAAAGACGAGTTTTTGCGTGCCGTTGAAGCAAATGACACTTGGGACCTTACAGCGCGTAAAGACGGCTCTGTCATGAAAACCCTTCAGGCGCGTGATCTATGGGAAAAAATTGGTACAGCCGCTTGGCAGTCTGCTGACCCAGGTCTGCACTACAACACAACCATGAACGATTGGCACACTTGCCCTGCTTCTGGTCCTATTCGGGCATCTAACCCATGTTCAGAATATATGTTCTTAGACGATACGGCGTGTAACTTAGCATCTGTAAACTTGTTACAATTCCGCGATCAGTCCAAAGCAACTGACGAAGACCAACTTGCATTCGATGTAGATGCGTTTGAACATACGTGTCGCCTTTGGATGACTGTCCTTGAAATTTCAATTCTTATGGCGCAGTTTCCGTCCAAAGAAATTGCAAAACAATCTTACGAATACCGCACAACAGGCCTTGGCTTTGCCAACATTGGCGGCTTGCTAATGACCTCTGGTATTCCATACGATTCAGACGAAGGCCGTGCAATTTGCGGAGCAATAACTGCAATCATGACAGGCATTTGCTACGAGACTTCTGCACAAATGGCTGGAGAACTTGGCGCGTTTCCAGGTTATGAACCCAATGCAAAACACATGGCCCGCGTTATGCGCAACCACCAGCGTGCCGCACGTGGCATAGCCGATGGTTATGAAGAGCTGGCCGTAAACCCAGTACCACTAGACCACGCTTCTTGCCCAGACAAAAAGCTTATTGAACATGCAATTTCTGCATGGGACAGAGCTGTTGAACTTGGCAAGAAAAATGGCTACCGCAACGCCCAAACAACCGTTATTGCGCCAACTGGCACAATTGGCCTTGTTATGGATTGCGACACAACAGGTATAGAGCCTGACTTTGCACTTGTTAAGTTCAAAAAACTTGCTGGTGGTGGTTATTTCAAAATCATCAACCGCGCTGTGCCAGCGGCCCTTCGCACCCTTGGCTACTCAGAAAGCCAAATTGCCCAAATTGAAGCTTACGCAGTAGGCCACGGCAACCTTAATCAGGCCCCTGCCATCAACCCTGGTTCGCTAAAAGCAAAAGGCTTTACCATTGAGAAAATCGAAACAATCAACGCGGCATGTGAAGCAGCTTTTGATATTAAATTCGTGTTCAACAAATGGACGCTCGGCGAAGCTTTCTGTAAAGACACGTTAAACTTAAGCGACGCACAGTTGGGTGACATATCGTTTGACCTGCTTGCTGCAATTGGCTTTAGCAAAAAAGACATCGAAGCTGCAAACGTTCACGTTTGTGGTGCTATGACCCTTGAAGGCGCTCCTGATATTAAAGAGCAAGATTTATCTGTATTTGATTGTGCTAACCCGTGCGGTAAAATCGGCAAACGTGCGCTTTCAGTAGACAGCCACATTCACATGATGGCAGCGGCGCAACCGTTCATCTCTGGCGCGATTTCTAAAACAATCAACATGCCAAACAATGCATCGGTTGAAGATTGCAAAGACGCTTACATGCTGTCTTGGAAACTGGCCCTTAAAGCCAATGCGCTATACCGTGATGGATCAAAACTTTCACAACCTCTAAACGCTTCTCTCATCGAAGATGAAGACGACGAAGATGCAATGGACGATTTGATCGACGCACCAATTGCAGCGCGTACTGCTATTGCGGCTGAAAAAATCACCGAGAAAATCGTTGAGCGTATCATCGAAAAAGAAGTTCGCAATCGCGAAAAACTACCCGATCGCCGCAAAGGTTATACGCAAAAAGCCAATGTGGGTGGACACAAAATTTACCTGCGTACGGGCGAATATGACGATGGCCGAATTGGCGAAATTTTCCTCGACATGCACAAAGAAGGCGCTGCCTTTAGAGCAATGATGAACAATTTCGCAATCGCCATTTCATTGGGCCTACAATACGGCGTGCCACTAGAAGAATATGTTGAAGCATTTACCTTCACCAAATTCGAACCAGCTGGCATGGTAACGGGCAATGATGCGATTAAGAACGCAACCTCTATCTTAGATTATGTGTTCCGCGAATTGGCTGTTTCATACCTAGACCGTCACGATTTGGCGCATGTGGATACATCTAACTTCTCTAACACTGCCCTTGGCAAAGGCATCGAAGAAGGTAAATCTCAGGCGATTTCTAAAGGGCTAACACGTGGTCATCAATTGTCAGTTGTTAAAGCTGGCGGCAGTGGTGCA
This sequence comes from Hyphomicrobiales bacterium, assembly GCA_002400845.2. Lineage (GTDB taxonomy): Bacteria > Pseudomonadota > Alphaproteobacteria > Rhizobiales > Rhizobiaceae > Salaquimonas. The sequence continues at coordinate 1,915 of NVRK02000023.1, read as the reverse complement.
AGCGGTGAACCAGCAGGCGCTGGCTCTTCAAATGTGACAGCCATCAGCACTGGTTCTACTGCGGTTAAGTTAGAGTTAGAAGAAGAGCCATCTGCTTTCCTTCGCAACGTACCGCAAGAAGAAGAAGCCCCAGCAACGGTTGCTGACATGATTGAAAAAATCGCTGATGCAACAGATACGCCACCCGTTATGAGCGCTGAAGTTCAACGCAAAAAGTCATTGATGCAAGGCTATACGGGCAACTCGTGCGGCGAGTGCGGCAACTTCACGATGGTGCGTAACGGCACTTGCGAGAAATGCGATACGTGTGGCTCTACGAGTGGGTGTTCATAAACACATTTAAATAAATACAATTTCGGCTGAGGGAAACCTTGGCCGAATCAAAGTGACGGGAGAAATAAACTTTTAATAGGAAAACTGACATGAAAAGAAAAATACCGCTAGCAATTTGCTACGATTTTGATGGAACACTTGCACCTGGCAACATGCAAGAAAGAGATTTTTTACCAGCACTAAACATCTCAAAAGAAAAATTTTGGACACAAGTAAAAGCTGAAGCTAAGAAATTCGATGCTGATGAAATAAATATCTATATGAAATTAATGCTTGAAAAAGCAGATAAGGAATCTGTTCCTGCAACAGAAAAAGCTTTTAAAAATTTTGGTTCAAAACTAGAATTATTTGAAGGCGTCGTAGAATGGTTCGATAGAATTAATGCATATGGAAACAAAAATGGAATAAATATCAGTCATCATATAATATCCTCAGGCCTTCGTGAAATGATACAAGGTACACAAATAGCGAAACATTTTGAAAATATATATGCATCATCATTTTGTTACGACCACCACGGTGTCGCGAACTGGCCAGCATTGTCAGTTAATTACACTACTAAAACACAATATCTATTTCGCATAAACAAAGGCATAGATAATGTCTATGACAACATTGCCGTCAACAAATACGTATCACCTCATGAACGACCCGTTCCATTCTCAAACATGGTATATTTAGGCGATGGTGACACTGATATTCCATGCTTTAGATTAGTTGAAACCCAAGGTGGGACATCAATTGCCGTATATAAACCTAAAACTAGAGATGCAAGAAAGAAGCCAGAACAATTAAAGAAAGATGGGCGTGTATCTTTCATTGCTTCAGCAAATTATGAAGAAAATAGTGAACTAGATGAGATTCTTAAAGCAACTATCGATAAAATTAAAGCAGAAAGTAATTATAACAATCTTAAATAACTTACCAAAATATTACCAATAGTGTCATCCTCATAATAAACACAGCGTGCATCTCCCACTATGCAGAGAAACCATTCCGTTTTGGTGTTTGGGGCATTGATCCTTCGACAGGCTCAGGATGAGGGGTAGAGAAAGTACGCTTCTCGAGCTAATCCTTTGACAGGTTCAAGATTAAGAACAAGTTATAGCAACCGCACACCTATGCTTCGACAAGCTCAGCATGAGGGTTAGGTTGAAAGCTACCCCATTCACCTCATCCTGAACCTGTCGAAGGACGGGGTGAATGCCCGTGAAAAAATAGGTCCACACCACCCATATTTGACCTTTCCCTAATTCCAATTACTATACTCACCATTTGAGAATGTCATGGAAGCAACGGTTTATATTTTAGAATGTGCTGATGGTTCGTATTACACGGGCATCACCAAACAAGAAATTGAAGCTAGGGTTTGGGAGCATAATGAAGGCGTTTACAAAGGCTACACATCAAAACGACTGCCAATAAAATTGGTATTTATGGAAACCTATGAGCGCCTAACGGATGCCATAAATAGAGAACAACAAATTAAAGGCTGGAATAGAAAAAAGAAGCAGGCACTTATTGCTTTGAATTACGAGGCGCTACCTATGTTATCTAAAAATCGACAGAAATAAATATCACC
>NVRK02000022.1 GCA_002400845.2 Hyphomicrobiales bacterium | reverse complement strand
CAATAGTAGTACTCACCTTGATAAAAATTAATTACTAACAGCAACAGCTAGCTGCTTTAGCAGGTAGCGAGTGCCTGAATAGACTATCACCACACCCAGCCTCGCAATAGCGGGGCTTTTTTGCGTTTAAGGCTTAGTTCTGTGAAAATATGCACAGTGTTTGAGCTTGTGGCATCTGACGAATATATTCCGATAATAACTTAATATTATCGCTCTCGCGAAGACTTCATCTTCACTTGCGATGTAGCGCGTCGTGCTAAAGCACCATAACCTGAAATGCTCTCAGTATTTGTTTCCAAATACTTGCCACATCATTTGATTATAGTGGGAGCGTATCGCTCTGGGTATTTGCTACGCAATCAACATTTTTATGATGGCCAACGCACAACTTCGCTCCGCTCGCCTTGGTTATAAAAAACAACACTTTCGGCAATTAAATTGCCTGCCACGGCATTGGGCGCATTACGTAGCCATCGCTGAGTGTATCAAATCCAAAATAATAAATGGGGTTAATGCCCAGGTATTTATACTACTAAAAGTTGACTTTTAGTACGATGTTGTTTTTTATAGTGGCGACACATAATAATAGAAAGAACAAGATGTCAGTCAGACGATATTTAGCGTTAAAAATTTCTGCTGTTCTTTGGCTCTTATGGGGCGTTATATCTTCTCTATTGGGAATTGTTATTATAGCCAGTTATTATGACCCAGTGATTGACGTTGTTAATGGTTTATTCAATGCGAACGCGATTATTGAAAATTATAAAAATGCGTTTAATGAATATAGCAAGCTTCAAGGGTGGCACCTAACTTGGGTTGGTGCTGTTGCAATGATTGGCGCATCCTTTATTTGGTGTCGGAGCATTACAGCAATATGGGTTACCGCTCTGGTTGGCGGTCTAACAAGTTTTGGGCATATAGTGTTTGCTGGTCCAGATGGGGCTCATGATTTTGAATATGCACTTGTTATGTCACTTCTTTCCTTTACTGCAATATTATTGAGCTTTTGCGTTTGGTTGTCGCTGGAAGTTGAAATGGAAGAGCCAGATACGAAATTTGTTGCTTAGTTTCTAGTATATCATCTAAGCTTTTCTTGCCCTTCTACCCACCATTGATGCATTGCTTTAAACATGTTTGTAAGCGCCATAGCGCGTGGTGTTGCAGTGTATTCTACACGTGGTGGCACTTCAGCAAATACTTTGCGTTCTACCAATCCATCACTTTCTAAAGCGCGTAATTGGTTGGTTAGCATCGTTTGCGTTATGCCGCCTAATAATCGCCGCAGCTGGTTGAAACGTTTCTTTCCTTTAAAAATTAGTATTTGTAAAATAATTAATTTCCATTTACCACCAATCAGTTTTGCAATGTCTGGCATTGGACAAAGCTCCTCATTTTCAATGGGTTGCGTATTAGATACATTAAGTTTTTGGTCTTGATTCATTGAGTTGAACTCCTAATAGTATTGTTTTTGATACTATATACAAAAAAACTGCCTACTTGTTTAAACGTACCTATTTGGTTAGCATTTTACAAGATGCAGTCAGTTGATGGCTTAATGTATCGTTGGAGGAACTAAAATGTTGGATGCAAAAATTGTTTCACGAGAAGTATGGTTATCAGCGCGCAGAGCGCTCTTAGAAAAGGAAAAAGCCCATACAAAATTAAAAGATGAAATTACTGCGCAACGTCAAAACCTGCCATGGGTAAAAATAGAAAATGAATATTTGTTTGATACTAACAGTGGTGACAAGAGTTTGAACGATCTGTTTAATCGCAAGAGCCAACTTATCGTGTATCACTTTATGTTTGGTCCAGATTGGAAACAGGGCTGTGTAAGTTGTTCTTATTGGGCCGATACATTTAATGGAATAGCATCACATTTGGCGGCCCGAGATACTGCTTTTGTGGCGGTATCAAGTGCTCCAATGTCTAAGATAAATGAGTTCAAAAAACGCATGGGCTGGGAGTTTGAATGGGTGTCTTCTCATCAAAATACATTCAATGTAGATTTTAATGTTGGTTTTGGAGGCATGCACAAAAATGAAAATTCGCTAATGTATAATTTCAAAGAAATTGAGAACTCGCCCATGGATGAGATGCATGGCACGAGCGTTTTTGCGCGAAAGAGGGATAAAGATATTTATCACACCTATTCTACATATGGGCGCGGTCTTGATATTACCAATGCTGCGTATGCCTATATTGATATGACGCCAAGGGGGCGAGATGAAAATAGCAACGGCATGTCATGGTTACGACATCATGATAACTATTGATGCATTACCCAACTGCTATAAGCGCAATGTTTTTGTGGCCTTGAGATTGTAATGTTAGACCTGCATTCCAGGCCCTAAGTCCTGACTTACAGCAAAGAACAATGCGTTGCTCAGCGGGTCTATTTGTCAGGTTTTCAATGTTTGAAATGTCCACTCTTATGGCTGTTGGGGTTATCATTTTTGCTGTTTCTTCTATTGAGCGCAAGTCGATTATACTGTCTTGGTAGCTTATGTCATTTAAGGAAATGAAGCTGAAATTCGTTACTGGTTCTGGTGCCCCCAGAAATGAAAATGTCGAAGTTGTTAATTGATATAAATCTAAATTTAACATGCGGCCAAGCGGTGAAGGGTCTAGTTTTAAAATTGCGTTCATTGCCAGTTGCGCTTGTAGCGAACCAAGAACGCCAACCGCAGGACCGCTAACGCCAGCCGTTGAACAGTTTTGTGCGCTGGCTGGCAAGTTTGGGAATACTGCGCGAATACTTGGTGCTTGTGTTACTTGTCCATCTTTTAATGCTCCGCAAAATCCTGCGACATAGCCTTTGAAGCCAAGTACTGACGCTGAAATAAGAGCCTTCTTATTTTCAAAGCAATAATCAGACAAAGTGTATGTCACTGCAAAACTATCCGCCGCGTCTATTACTACATCAGCATCACTGCAATAATTATCAACGTTGGAAGGGTCTAGCCTTGCAACATGTGTTGTTATAGAAACTTGAGGGTTGTATTTAGCCAATGCTTTGGCGGCTGATTGTGCTTTACTGTTGCCAATATCAGTCATTGTATAAAGTGGTTGGCGGTGAAGGTTTGTAACCTCCACAACATCAGGGTCAACAATGGTTATGTTACCAATGCCAGCGCCAACTAAATAGCTAAGAACAGGGCATCCAAGGCCGCCAGCGCCAATGACAACGACCTTAGCGTTGGATAATTTGTCTTGGCCAGACAGACCAATTTCCGAAAGAATTTGTTGGCGGATATATCTGTTATCTTCGCTCATTTTGTTACTGTTTCTATCCATGTTTTTATACGTTTTTCTGGCGATGTATTTTTTGTAACATCAGAGATTATAGCAATGCTATCAGCCTGTGCTTTGAAAATGTGAGGAGCACTTTCGATATTTATTCCGCCTATTGCTACAAGTGGAAGATTGCCAATTAGCTGCTTCCAACGTGTGATTTTTTCCAAACCCTGTGGTGCATGACCAACAGTTTTTGTTGATGTATTAAAAATTGGACCAAGGGCAATGTAGTTTGGATCAAGTGATAAAGCGCGATCTAACTCGGTTTCATTATGGGTTGAGATGCCAAATTTAATGCCAGCTTTTTTAATTGCGCCTATGTCTGCTGTGTTTAAATCTTCTTGGCCCAAATGTATGTAGTTACATTTTAGATCAATCGCGGCTTGCCAATAATCGTTGATAATCAACTGGCAATCATGTTTTTTGCAAATGGATTTAGCGCGTGATATTTCTTCACGAATGAGATCGTTGTGTTTGTTTTTAAAACGTAATTGAACGAGTTTCACGCCATGGGGCACTAAGCGTTCTATCCAATCTGCATTGTCTAAAATTAGATAGAATGGGTGCAGGTGATTGGACATTATTTAGGCTCATGAAATGGCGATGCGCCAAAATTTGCTGTGCCAAGTACAGGGGTTGAAGGGCTTGCCATGTCGCGTGGTTCCATTGGGTCTGCTTCACGTGCTAATACGCCTGCTTCAATGGCAGTGCCAAAGGCTTTGGCCATTTTTATTGGGTCGCCAGCTTTTGCAACAGCAGTGTTTAAAAGTACTGCGTCAAAACCTAATTCCATTGCTAAAGTGGCATGTGATGGGCGGCCAATGCCAGCATCTACAATCATTGGAATGTTTGGATAATGCGCGCGCATTGTACGCAATCCATATTCATTGTTTAAGCCAATGCCAGTGCCAATAGGCGCCCCCCAAGGCATTAAAACTTCACAGCCAGCTTCTAATAGTTTTTCAGCAACGCTTAAATCTTCCGTAGTGTATGGAAAAACTTCAAACCCGTCTTCGTTTAAAATACGTGCGGCTTCTACAAGTTCAAATACATTTGGGCAAAGGGTGTCATTGTCGTTAATAACTTCTAATTTAATCCAATTGGTTTGAAAAACCTCACGGGCCATATGGGCGGTTGTTAGAGCTTCTTTAACTGAATGGCATCCAGCAGTATTGGGTAAGACACGAACGCCTAAATCAGAAATCATTTTCCAAAAGGTTTGGCCTGTTTTTTCTGTTTTTCCGTTGCTTGCTTCGCGTCTTAAAGACACTGTCACAATCTGTGAACCAGAGGCTTGGATCGCTTTTTTCAGAATATCAGGCGAGGGGTATTGCGCTGTGCCTAGTAACAATCTGGATTCTATTTTTGTGCCGTAAAATTCCATAATTAACCTCCTTGCATGGGTGCAAGTATTTCAATTCGATCGCCTACATTAAGTGGTGTTTTTGAACGCAGTCCTTCAGGCACAAAGTCACCATTTATTGCAGTGGCAATTCTACCATCTTCATAGCCTAGTTCAGTGAGTACCGTTTTTAAATTATCTGCGGTAATCTCAACTGGTTGACTGTTGACGATAATCTTCATCCATAAACTCCGGTTTAAAATTTCGATCTAAAATTGATTCTGCGGCCATGTGCGCGCAAGCTGGTGCTAGTAAAAAACCGTGTCTAAAAAGGCCATTTACATAAAGCGTGTTTTTATTCCAGCGCAGTCTGGGTAAATTGTCTGGGAAGGCGGGGCGCACATCTGCGCCAGTTTCTAAAATTTCTGCTTCTGCGAATGCTGGGTGAATAGCGTAAACTGCGTTTAATAAATCGACCATACCGCGTGCAGTAATTGCGCCTCGTTGTTCAGATTCATATTGTGTTGCGCCAACCATGTAGACATATCCGTCACGCACTTTGCCTCTGGGTACAATATACACTGGAAAGCGTGGATGGATTAAACGAATTGGGCGCGTAAGATTTATATCACGGCTTTTAATAATCAGCATTTCGCCTTTAACGCCGCGCAAATCTTTTAAAGAATCTTTGGAAGCAAAACCTCGTGCATCCACAATTATTTCTTTAGGTTTATGTGTATTGAGCGTTTTTCCATATTGAATTTTTACGCGTCTTTTTGCTAAATTTTCTTCAAGAATTTCTAAAGCTTGGCGCGGATCAATATGGGCCTCTTTTTCAAAGAATAAGGCTTTTGAAAATTTGTCAGCTAAGTCTGGTTCTAGCTGAGATAATTGTTGTTTGTCTATTGTTGTGTGTTCTTGCGTGCGCCGTGCAAAGCGCGAAAGTTCTGGCATGTCGCGCGGCGGCACTAAAACAATTGAACCGCGTTTGGTGATTTCACCAATATGGTGTTCCCACCATGAAATAGATTGCTGTCCCAATCGTACCACGGGTTCTTCTGCGGTGTCACCTTCGCACCAAGGCGCAAGCATGCCGCCAGCAAACCATGAGCAGGCATTGTTGCCACGCGATGGTGCTTGCTCGATGATTTCTACATCAACGCCGCGTTCTGCAAGTTCGGTGGCGATTGTTAGTCCAACAACACCAGAGCCTACGACAGTAACACTCATGAAGAATGCCTTTATTTAGTGTGCCAATTGCGTTTGATAGAAAAGAATATCGTTAGGCTTCATGCGTATATACGCATTGAAATATAAATAGGGCCTTTATAGATACCGCATTCCTACGCCAGCGCTAACTGGTTCAGGTTCAATGGGTCGTCGAGCTAATATTATTAAATAATAACATTGTGTCGACCTCTCAGCTGTCTGTCACAGATCCCCGGGTCAGGTGTATTTAGTCATGGATTTTGGGGTGAAAGTCAAGCAGTGAACATGCGCTAAGTGTAGTTTTTAAGGAGTCTAATCGTTTAGAGTACAGTTTTGTATATCCGATATTCAATTATGAGTATGGTAAAATTGGCTTCGTTGCTTTAATAATGATGTACTTGCATGCAACGTGTAAGTTTTGATTGTAATATTCTAACCTATATGAGTCCCATGTCTGATATCAAAAAAATTCTGGTCGCTAACCGCGGTGAAATTGCAATTCGTATTATGCGTGCTGCTAACGAACTCGGCAAAAAAACTGTTGCTGTTTATGCAGAAGAAGATCGATTGGGGCTTCACCGATTTAAATCAGATGAGGCTTATTTAATAGGCAAGGGAATGGGGCCGATTAAGGCTTACCTTTGCATTGAAGAAATTATTCGAGTTGCTAAAGAATGCGGCGCAGACGCAATTCACCCTGGCTATGGTTTGCTTTCTGAAAATCCTGAATTTGTAGATGCATGTGAAGAAGCAGGTATTATATTTATTGGGCCAAAAGCTGAAACCATGCGTATGCTTGGCGATAAAGCTTCGGCGCGTCATGTCGCTGTTAAGGCTGGCGTTCCTGTTGTGCCTGCAACCGACGTGTTGCCAGATGACATGGACAAAGTTCGCGCGATGGCGGCTGAAGTTGGCTATCCATTTATGCTTAAAGCATCTTGGGGCGGTGGTGGCCGTGGCATGCGTCAAATTTATAATGAAGATGAATTGGAATCAAAAGTTCTGGAGGGTCGCCGCGAAGCTGAAGCAGCCTTTGGTAATGGTGAAGGCTTTCTTGAGCGCTTAGTCATTAATGCACGCCATGTAGAAGTGCAGATATTGGGTGACCAACATGGTGAGATTTATCACCTATGGGAGCGTGATTGCTCGGTTCAGCGCCGTAACCAAAAAGTTGTTGAACGTGCACCTGCTCCATTTTTAAGTGACACACAACGTGAAGAATTATGTGCATTGGGTGTAAAGATTTGTGCCTTTGTTGGGTATGAATGTGCTGGTACTGTTGAGTTTTTGATGGATATGGATACGGATGAATTTTTCTTCATCGAGGTAAATCCACGTGTTCAAGTTGAGCATACCGTCACAGAAGAAGTGACAGGGATTGATATTGTACGTGCGCAAATTTTAATCAGCGAAGGCAAAACCATTGCGCAAGCAACAGGTGTTGAAAGCCAAGCTGGTGTTGTCCTTAATGGTCACGCATTGCAGTGCCGTGTAACAACAGAAGATCCGCAAAATAATTTCGTGCCAGATTATGGTCGTATAACTGCTTATCGTGCAGCTAACGGTATGGGCATTCGCTTAGATGGTGGCACTGCATATGCTGGCGCGGTTATTACGCGCTTTTATGATTCATTGCTTGTGAAGGTAACTGCTTGGGCGCCGACGCCAGAGATGGCGATTGCGCGTATGGACCGTTCATTGCGCGAGTTTCGTATTCGCGGTGTAAACACAAATATTGCATTCGTAGAAAACTTGCTGAAGCACCCAACTTTCTTGGATAATACTTACACAACAAAGTTTATTGATACGACTGATGATCTGTTTAAATTTCCAAAGCGCCGTGACCGCGCAACGAAACTTTTAACGTATCTTGCTGACATTACAGTCAACGGACACCCAGAGACTAAGAGTAAACCTTTGCCTATTAACCCAGCAAAAATTATTGAAGTACCTTCATTTTCAAAAGATAAAATAGTGGCTGGTACTAAAAATTTACTTGATGAAAAGGGCCCAAAAGCGGTTGCTGATTGGATGCTTGGTCAAAAGAAACTTTTGATTACTGATACGACAATGCGTGATGGCCACCAGTCTTTGTTGGCAACGCGTATGCGTTCGATTGATATGATTAATGTGGCAGACAGTTATGCGTATAATTTGTCTGATTTGTTGTCTGTTGAGTGCTGGGGTGGGGCGACATTTGATGTTGCTTATCGTTTCTTGCAAGAATGTCCTTGGCAGAGATTACGCCAATTACGCGCTCGTATGCCAAACATTATGACGCAAATGTTGTTGCGTGCATCTAACGGTGTTGGCTATACAAATTATCCAGATAATGTGGTGCAAAAATTTGTGACACAAGCTGCAATTAGTGGCATCGATGTTTTCCGCGTATTCGACAGTCTTAACTGGGTTGAGAATATGCGCGTTGCGATGGACGCTGTTATTGAAAATGGCAAAGTTTGCGAAGGTACAATTTGTTATACAGGCGATATTTTAAACCCTGACCGTGCAAAATATAATCTTAAATACTATGTTGAAATGGCTAAAGAGCTTGAAAAAGCTGGCGCGCATGTGCTTGGCTTAAAAGACATGGCTGGTTTGCTTAAGCCAGCATCTGCACGTTTATTGATTAAAGCCTTAAAAGAAGAAGTTGGTATTCCTATCCACTTCCACACGCATGATACGGGCGGTATTTCTTCTGCAACTGTTCTTGCGGCAAGTGAGTCTGGTGTGGATGCGGTTGATCTTGCAATGGATGCATTTTCTGGCGGAACATCACAACCATGCTTTGGTTCTATCGTAGAAGCATTGCGTTATACAGATCGTGATACTGGTTTTAATATTGAATCAATCCGTGAAATCTCAAATTATTGGGAACAAGTACGCGGTCAATATTCAGCATTTGAAAGCGGCTTAGATGCGCCTGCATCTGAAGTTTACTTACACGAAATGCCGGGTGGTCAATTTACCAATCTTAAGGCGCAAGCGGCAAGTTTGGGACTTGAAGATCGCTGGAGTGACGTTGCAAAAATGTATGCTGAGGCAAACCAAATGTTTGGTGATATTGTTAAGGTAACGCCATCTTCAAAAGTGGTTGGTGATATGGCTTTGATGATGATTTCACAAGGCTTAACCAGAGCTGATGTTGAAAACCCAGATAAAGACATTGCGTTCCCAGAATCTGTTGTGGACATGATGCGTGGTTCACTTGGTCAACCTCCTGGTGGCTGGCCTGAAGGTATTCAAAAGAAAGTTTTAAAAGGCGAAGAGCCAATTACGACGCGCCCAGGTGCAAGCATGGCGCCAACCGATATTGAAGCAACCAGAGCAGAGTTATCAAAAGAGCTTTCAGGCTTTAAAGTTGATGACGAAGATTTGTGCGGCTACTTGATGTATCCAAAAGTGTTCCTAGATTATATGGGACGTCACCGCACTTATGGCCCTGTTCGTGCTTTACCGACGCATGCATTTTTCTATGGCATGGAAGTTGGCGAAGAAATTACTGCAAGCATTGGTACGGGTATTAATCTTGAAATTAGATTGCAAGCCATTGGGGACACCAATGAAGCTGGCGATGTGAAATTGTTCTTCGAGCTTAATGGTCAACCGCGCACAATACGTGTGCCTAATCGCGCTGTTGCAAGCCAAGTGGCGAAAAATCAAAAAGCTGACCCTGCGAACGATGCACAAGTTGGTGCGCCAATGCCGGGTACAATTGCAAGTGTGGCTGTTAAAAATGGGCAAGAAGTAAATTCTGGTGATTTGTTGTTTACGATCGAGGCGATGAAAATGGAAACGGCTATTCATGCAGACCACGCTGGCGTGATTGGCGAAGTGCATGTTAAAGTTGGCGCTGCCGTAGATGCTAAAGACCTGCTTTTGGAATACGAAGCTAAAAAAACTTAAATAAATAGCGCTCGTATTGGTGGGCGCTATTGCAAAACTTCTGTTTTTATACTTTTCTATAAAAGACCAGCTGCCCGCCCGATATGCGGCTGGTTGGTCTTTTGTTATGGCGCGTCGCCTTTTAATATTAGTGGAATAAATCTTGGAAATTATTGCATCTGGTTTTGAACAGATAGTGTCGCAAATTGGCGTGACCACATTATTATTGGCTGTGCTGATAATCGCTTCGGCAACAGTGGTGCAATATGGTGTTGGTGTTGGGTTTGGTCTGTTGGCTGGTCCATTATTGGCATTGCTAAATATTGATTTTGTGCCAGTACCTGTTCTTATTCTCACCTTTATAACTTCGGTTTCGGCGGCATATTCTGAGTTGAGCTTGGTACATGTCGATCAATTAAAATTTTGCGTTAGTGGAAGAGTTTTGGGAAGTATCTTAGCGGCTATGCTGCTTGGGTTTATGCCAGATGAAAAATCTTTCATGCTTGTATTTGGGCTTGTTGTTGGATTTATGGTTTTGGTCTCTGTTGGTGGTTTGAAAATTCCATTTAACTTAACAACCATTGGCATCGCTGGTTTTATATCTGGTATTACTGCGACTTTTACCAGTGTGGGCGGACCACCCATGGCGGCAGTTTTTCAAAATCAAAAAGCTAGAGATGCGCGACCAACTTTGCAGGTGTTTTTTGCCATGGGCAGTCTTGCTTCTTTTATGGTTTTGGTATTTGTCGGCTATGTAAAGATGACGGATTTTTTGATTGCTTTTATTTTGTTGCCAGGCACTATTATGGGTTTTTTGTTGGCGCCAAAATTACGTCCATTTTTTGATAAGAATTTTAGGCCTTGGATTTTAGGTATTGCGGCTGTTTCTTCTGTGCTTCTTATTCAGCGTGGGCTTTCGTAGTATGGTGTCATAATTTATTTGGGAAGTGTTTATGGGTCAGTCACCTAATTCAAGAAAATTACTAGAGAAAATTTGGCAAACTGGCGTAACACGCGTTAGTGGATATGATGCTGTGAAAAAAGCAGTGTTGGGGAGTGATAACTTTAAACCAACTCATATTGTTGCAGTTGGTAAGGCCGCTTCGACAATGGCGCGTGCCGCATTAGACCATTACGATAAATCGCTGCCGACCTTAATTGTAACAAAGTACGATCATGGGGAAGACGCGCTTTCCAATTACAAAAACGTGACGCTGATTGAGAGTGCACATCCTGTTCCTGATGAAAACTGCATTAAGGCTGGTGGCGCTTTAATAGATTTTGTTAGTGCGTTAGATAGTGAAACTAAATTGTTGATGCTGGCATCTGGTGGCGCTTCGTCTCTTGCTGAAAAGCTGTCACCGCCAAATACGCTTGACGATTTAAAAGCACTTAACGAAGACATGCTTGCATCGGGTATGGATATACACGCCATGAACACTGAGCGTAAAAAAATATCTTTAATTAAGAATGGAAAGCTTTTGGCGATGTTTAAGGGCAAAGCTTTACGATCGTTTTTAATCAGTGATGTCGAAGGCGATGAAATCAACGCAATTGGTTCTGGCATTGGTGCTGTTACTCAAAACAGAGTGTGTGAAGATGTTCAACAAAACATCATTGCTTCTAATGAAATTGCGAGAACTCAGTGTGCGAAAAGCGCTTTTGAAAATGATCTTGATGTCATCGTAAATGAAGAGACATTGTATGGTGATGTTTTTGAAATTGCCGCGCAATGTGCATCAAAAGTAAAATTTGGTCCAAAAGGTTTATATATTTTTGGAGGCGAACCCGTCATTCTATTGCCAGAAAACCCTGGTGAGGGCGGTCGTAATCAAGCACTTGCTGTGGCAATGGCACGTGATGTGGCAGACATGAATGGTGTTGAAATATTGGTCGCTGGTACCGATGGCAGTGATGGGCCTACTGGTTCTGCTGGGGGATATGTGAGCAGTGAAAGTTGGACAGAAAATGAGGGTGGTACTGCCGCATTGGACGCGGCAGATAGCGGAAATTGGTTACGTCACCTTAAAGATAATAAGTACCAAAATGGCGGTCTTTTTATAACAGGGCCAACAGGCACCAACGTAATGGATATTATGCTGGTGCTGAAATCCTAATCAATTAGGCTTCGTTTAAATCTGCAATTGCGGCATTGATAGATGCGGCATAGCCTTTAATGCCCATTCCGCACACAACGGTTTTTGCGACTGCGCTTATAAATGAATGGTGGCGAAATTCTTCACGTGTGTGAATGTTAGAAATGTGGATTTCGTAAACAGGTATGGCAACGCCAGACAGGGCATCTCTAATCGCGACAGATGTATGGCTATAGGCGGCAGGGTTAATAACGATCGCGTCGTGTTTGCCGCGCGCGGCGTGAATTTCTTCAACAATTGCGCCCTCATAATTACTTTGGAAGCAAGTTACTTCTGCGCCATTATCTACGCCCGTTTTTACACATAATGCGTTTACATCTTCTAATGTACTTGCGCCATAAATGCCTGGCTCTCTTGTTCCTAATAAATTTAGATTTGGTCCGTTGATGACCAATATTGAGTGAGCCATTATGTTCTCCGTAGATGATTATTTTAATCGTCAAATTAAGAAATTTGAAAATGATTTCCAGCTTAATAGCAGGAAAATACGAAGCGAAATAGGGCTTGTTGCTCTAAAATTTATAATGGAATTTCAGTATGTAATCCCCGTAGTAAATTAATGCGACATACTTTCTTTTTGCAAAGGAAGATGGATGCCTGATATTATGTTTGATCCAGAAATAAGAGATATAATAATTCGTAAGGCTGATGAAAATGAATTGGATGCCGCCGCCTTACTTGCAATTATTAGTGTTGAAAGCGCTGGCAGGGTATTTGCCAAGGTCGATGGTAAATTAGAGCCACTCATAAGGTTTGAAGGGCATTATTTTTATAGACTGTTACCAAAAGCAAAACGCAATATTGCTGTGACGCAAGGTTTAGCGCATCGGCGCGCTGGTCATATAAAAAATTCTCGTTTTCAAAAATCACGTTGGCGCTTTTTAAATAAATGTATTGCACTAGATCGCGATTCAGCTTTGCAATCAACCTCTTGGGGCGTTGGACAAGTTATGGGTTCGCATTGGCGCTGGCTTGGTTATGCAAGTGTAGATGCCATGATATCTGATGTGAGAAGAGGTGTTGGTGGACAGGTAGAACTTATTATTCGCTTTATTAAAAAAGCGAATTTAGTGCGTTTTTTAGATGCTCAAGATTGGGCGGGTTTTGCACGATCGTATAATGGGGCTGGATACAAACAAAATAAATATGATCTGAAAATGGCTAAGGCTTATAAAAGCTATGTTGGTTTGGTGAACGAAAATAACATCGTAAATTTGGGTGTTAAAAAAACCAATCGACATGCATTTGCAACATTGCGTCTGGGTGATGTGGGCGAGGCTGTAGGTGCGTTGCAATCAGATTTACGCAGTTGTGGATATCTGTTGTCTGTCGATGGTGATTTTGGTCCTGTTACGCGAAGGGCTGTTATCGCGTTTCAAAAACTGCATGGTTTAGATGTTGATGGTATTGTTGGGCCGCGAACCTATGAAGTTATAGGCAGACTTTTACCCCAGCCTGCAAACTTGTTGAATGTTTAGTGGATTAATAACAAAATACTAATCGATTTAACTTGCATATTAGTGTTTATGCGGTAGAAAGCAGTCATGAGCAAACAAGATTTTATACATTCGCTAATGACCGCAGCACCTGTAATTTCAGTTGTTGTTATCAATGACCCAAAAACAGCTGTATCTTTGGCTAAAGCGCTGGTTGCTGGTGGTTTGCCAGCGATTGAAATCACACTTCGCACGCCCAATGCACTTGCTTGCATTAAGGCTGTTGCAGATGAAGTTGAAGGTGCAATTATTGGTGCAGGCACTGTGCTAAATAAAGAACATATTGCCGCTGTTGAAAAAGCAGGCGCAAAATTTATGGTGTCTCCAGGTACTTCTCCTAATTTGCTTGCAGCTGCTGAAGATTCGCCAGTAGCACTACTTCCAGGTGCTGCAACGGGCTCTGAAATGATGGCGCTTGGCGAACTTGGCTATGACCATGTGAAGTTTTTCCCAGCGGGTGCGGCTGGTGGGCCAAATTACTTAAAATCAATTGGTGGTCCATTACCAGATTTTCATATTTGCCCTACAGGTGGTGTAAGCCTTGCTAACGCTAAAGACTATTTGGTATTGCCAAATGTTTTATGTGTGGGTGGTTCTTGGGTTGCGCCCAGCAACTTGATTGAAGCTGGCGATTGGGCTGGGATTGAACAGCTTGCAAAAGATGCTTTTGCACTAACCGCTTAATTTGTAATCTTTTTAAATTAAAATCGGTGTGAAGTTGCATTACACATCTTAGCAGATATATGTTGCAACGATGAAATGGCTACAAAGACAATTTAGAAACACGACTTTTGTTAGAGTGATAGTATTGGCATTGTTGCTGATACTGTCTGTACTCGTTTTTTTTGTTATGGTTCATAATGCTGAACGTTCTGCTCGAATTCAAATTTCTCAAAAAGCAAATGAATCCCTAAAGGTACAATCGGATGCGATTTTAACGCAGTTTGAAAAACATCGATATTTACCTGCCGTTATTGCAGAACGCTCAATTGTTAGAGATTTTTTTAGACAAGGCGAAAGTACGGCATCGCGTAAGAAACTAAGTATATTTCTGCTGCGTATGGCAGCTCTTTCGGGAGCTTTGGACATTACGCTCGCTGACCCAAATGGAAATGTGTATTTAAGTGCAAATGGCATTGTAACCACTCGCATGATTAAGAGTACCGACCTTGCAATAGCGCCACGTCAAACTCGACTTGGGCGGGCATCTATTACCAGTTTTAAAAAACATAATGCATATGCGTTTTCTTCTAATGTATTTGTAGACGGTGTTTATAAAGGCTTTGTTGTTGTTTCAGCTTCTCTAGAGGCGACTGAAGAAGCATGGGCGCTTTCTACCAATCCTATTTTTGCAATTGGTAAAGAGGGGGCATTGGTGGCTGGCAATAGCTTGGCCAGAAGCGTTATCGAAGGAAAACTTCCTCTAAATAAAACTCAAATTGCCCGACATAATTTCGTGATTGATAGTCAACATGGATCTTATCGGCTCTATGGCAAAAAAATTGCCATCCTTGGTTGGGAATTATTTGTTTTGGAGCCAGAAGCAGCAATTGAAGCGACTAGAAATTCGGCTGGGCTAATCAGTATTTTGGGTTCAGCGCTGGTTAGCCTGCTTATCTTTGGTTTGCTGTCACGGGCGCAACAACGCATAAAACGTGAGCGTGTTGATAAAGCAAATGCAATAAGGCTAGAGCGCAGGGTGCGTGATAGAACCAAAGAATTGGTAGAGATCAATTCTAAATTAAAAGGCGAAGTGCATGATAGACGAGAGGCACAAGCCGCACTTATTGTTGCACAACAAGAATTAATACAAGCAGAAAAGTTGGCAGCGATTGGCCAAATTTCTGCAACATTGGCGCATGAATATAATCAACCGCTTTCGGCAGTTCGTAGCTATTCAGAAAACGCATTGCGTTATTTAGAACTGTCGCAACCCAAGAATGTTCATGAAAACCTGAATAGAATCGCATCGTTGGTAGAGCGTATGGCAAAGCTGTCTAAATCGCTGTTAGCGTTTTCTAGAAAGCCAGATACAAATGTTGGAGCGGTTGATTTTAAAGATGCTTTAAAAGATGCAATGCTGCTTGTTAAGCACGAAGTTAAAGAACATCGGGTTAGTGTAAACATTGTCAAAGTAAATGGAAAGATGATGGTAAAGGCGGACCAATTACGGCTTAGCCAAGTGATTGTAAATCTGCTTAGTAATGCGATTGATGCCATAAAAGATAAGGGGACTAGAGAAATTGATATTACTTGCTTTGATCTTGGTGAGGGTTACAAAATCGAATTTTTAGATTCGGGAAAAGGAATTAAAGAAGAGAATTTAAGCAAAGTTTTCGAACCCTTTTTCACCAGCAAAAAAATAGGAAGTGGTTTAGGTTTGGGGCTTTCTATTGCTTATAATGGTGTTAGAGATTTTGGTGGTAGTTTGGAAGTTGCCAATAAAGACGGTGTCAATAAAGAGGTAATAGGTGCGTTGTTTACACTGACGCTTAGAAAAGCTAGTGCACTTAAAACTGTAAAAAATGAAAGCTTGCAATGAGTGCTACGCAAACAAATGGTTCTGTAATCTTAATCGAAGATGATGATGACTTGCGCCCTGCAATTACTCAAGGGCTTGAACTTGAGGGCTTTGATGTAAAGTCATTTAGAAGCGCTGGTGATGCGCTTAAAGAAATTAGAGCCGATTTTGCAGGCGTTGTCGTCTCTGATATAAAAATGCCGGATGTGGATGGCTTGGAGTTAATGTCGCTAGCGCTCGAAATTGATTCGGCGCTTCCTGTGATTTTAATAACGGGACATGGCGACGTTCCGCTTGCTGTTAAGGCAATACAATCTGGCGCATATGAGTTTTTAGAAAAACCATTCTCGCCAACACGTTTGGGTGAAATTGTATCACGTGGAATAGAAAAACGCAGACTGGTTTTAGAAAATAGAGCCCTTCGAAAAGATTTACCCAATAGTGAAGCATTGGCGGATGTTTTGGTTGGAAGCTCTGCAGTTACTCAAAGATTACGATCTGAAGTTCTCGCCATTGCGCAAACAGATGCGGATGTTTTGCTGCAAGGGGATACGGGCGTTGGTAAAGAGCTTATTTCGCGAGCGATCCATAATAATGGTGCGCGAAAGGGTAAGCCATTTGTTGCGTTAAATTGCGGAGCATTGCCGGAAAATTTGATTGAGTCAGAATTATTTGGTCACGTTAAGGGTGCCTTTACTGGGGCGCATGAAAACAGAATTGGAAAAATTCAACATGCCGATGGTGGCACAATTTTGCTGGATGAAGTCGAATCCATGCCTGTTGAATTGCAAATTAAATTGTTGCGGGTTTTAGAAGAGCGAACCATTGAGCAATTGGGTTCTAATAAATTGAGAAAAGTGGATGTAAGGTTTATTGCAGCTTCTAAATCGGATTTGAGCAAAGAAAGTCAAGTTGGTAATTTTCGGGCGGATTTATTTTATCGCCTAAATGTTGTGAATATTTTGATCCCTTCATTGGATGATCGCAAAGAAGATATTCCAGATTTGTTTATGCATTTGGCGCGATTAGCACGGGCGCGTTATCGCAAAGAAATTCCTGAAATGGAACCGTCTATGATTGCTGAACTTCAAAGCCATGAATGGCCTGGTAATATTCGCGAATTACGCAATATAGCAGATCGTTTTGTATTGGGGCTTTGGCGTGGGTTTGATGATTATGGTACGCAAACCACAAAAAATGCATCTAGTGATAAATTGCTTTTGAAAGAAAATATGGATAATCACGAGCGATTGCTAATTGTTGCAGAGCTGAAAAAGAATGCTGGAAAATTAAAACCAACCTATGAAGCTTTGGGTATTTCGCGCAAAGCGCTCTACGATAAAATGAAGCGATTTGGTTTGGATGGGTAGCTGGCTACCCATTGTATTGGGTGAATGGGTATAAACCTACCCATTTTAGTTTTTGAATAATCTTCACAATTTTATTAAGCCTTTGAAATTATTAAATTTTTACTAATGTTAACTTTTCTTTTAAGTTTGGCACAGTGTTTGCTTCGTAATTATGTAGCGGCTCATTGGTCGTCTTAATTTTATTATTTTACATTGGTAAATCTGGGAGGATTTTATGAAAATTATTCTTGGCGCTTTAGTCGCAACAACACTTACTCTATCTGCTGGCACTGCATTGGCGCAATGTGATCCAGGTGAAGTTGTAATCAAATTTAGTCACGTAACAAACACTGACAAGCACCCAAAAGGCATTGCAGCCAGCTTGCTAGAAAAGCGTGTTAATGAAGAAATGAACGGCAAAGCTTGTATGGAAGTTTTTCCAAATTCTAGCCTTTATAATGATAATAAAGTTCTTGAAGCATTGCTTTTGGGTGATGTTCAAATGGCAGCGCCTTCGCTTTCAAAATTTGAAAAATTCACCAAGAAATTCCGTATTTTCGATTTGCCATTCATGTTTAACGACATCAATGCTGTTGATGAATTTCAAAATTCTGAAGCTGGTCAAGCGATGAAGTCATCTATGACGAAGCGTGGTTTATTGGGTCTAGCATTTTGGCACAACGGCATGAAGCAAATTTCTGCAAGCAAGCCGTTGATTAAACCAACAGATGCTGCTGGTCTTAAATTCCGAGTTCAATCATCAGATGTGTTGGTTGCTCAAATGGATGCGATTGGTGGCATTCCGCAAAAAATGGCGTTTAAAGAAGTTTATGGCGCATTACAAACTGGCGTTGTTGATGGACAAGAAAACACTTGGTCAAATATTTATGGTAAAAAATTCTACGAAGTACAAGACGGTACTACAGAATCTAACCATGGTATTATCGATTACCTAGTAGTGACTTCTAATGATTGGTGGGAAGGTCTTGATAAAGACATTCGTGACCAGCTTTCAACCATTATGGCTGAAGTAACAGCGACACGTAATGCTGAATCAACCAAGGTGAATGAAGAAGCTAAACAAGCTGTGATAGCAGCTGGTGGTGTTGTTCGTACCTTAACTGCTGAACAGCGTTCTGAATGGGTGAAAGTTATGAAACCAGTTTGGTCAAAATTTGAAAGCGATGTTGGCGCTGATAATATCGCAGCAGCTCAAAAAATTAACATGGGTCATTAGTACCTAGTAATTGACTGTTAATTTTCAGTGTGGCGATAGTCGCCACACTGTATTCAAGAAATCTTTAATTAATGAGGCTAGGAAATGACCCATTCTGGTTCGAGAACATTTAGTGACAGTATTGAAGAAACGCTTATTTCGCTAATATTAGGACTAATGACATTAATTACATTTGCTAATGTAATTGTTCGTTATGTTTTTAACGCATCTTATTTTCAACCAATTACCAATGCGCTTGGTTTACCGACAAACCTATTGTGGGCATTAGAAGTTGTCACAATTTTATTCGCTTGGCTGGTTATTTTAGGCATTAGCTATTGTGTGAAGAATGTTTCGCATTTGGGCGTTGATGCTGTTTTAAATATTGTTTCTAAAAAAGCCAGACGCGGTATGACAATCTTCGCCATTGCATGTTGTATTGTATATTCGTTTTTACTTTTAAAAGGTGGCTGGGACTTTTGGTCTAACTTTGCCAACCTTCCACAAACGACAGGTCGCTGGTTTCCAACTGGGTTCGAAGACAAATATCTAGCCAAAGGTTGGTATGAAACAGAGGACATAGATATACCATCAGTTCTTCGTTTCTTAGAAGGCTGGTTTAATGAAGGTGATGCTTATGAGAAAGTTCCACGTTTATTGCCATATGTCGTAATGCCAATTGGATTTGGGCTTTTGTTTTTTAGGTTTTGCCAATTAGGAATTCAGGTATTGCGCGGCACACGTGATTTAATCATCGTTAGTCACGAAGCTGAAGATGCAGTAGAAGAAGCGGCGGCAAAAGTAGCGGCAGTAGAAAATAATCTAAAAGATAACTTACAGAAAAATAAGGGTAAATAACCATGGACGTTCTACTCTTATTTATAGGCATAATTGCGCTTTTATTAATGGGCGTGCCGATTGCCGTTGCTTTGGGATTAAGCTCAATTACATTTTTGCTTATCGCATCTGAGAGCTCATTGGCCTCTATTGCGCAGACATTTTATGAAGCAATGGCTGGGCATTATACGTTGCTCGCCATTCCGTTTTTCATTTTAGCGTCTAGCTTTATGTCGACCGGCGGCGTTGCAAAACGCATCATTAGATTTTCTATTGCTTGTGTTGGGCATTTGCCCGGTGGCCTTGCAATCGCTGGTGTGTTTGCGTGTATGTTGTTTGCCGCGCTTTCAGGCTCGTCGCCTGCAACAGTCGTCGCCATTGGTTCCATTGTTATCGCTGGTATGCGCCAAGTTGGTTATAGCAAGGAATTTGCAGCTGGTGTCATTTGTAACGCTGGTACGCTTGGTATTTTGATACCACCTTCCATTGTTATGGTTGTGTATGCTTCTGCAACTGATGTTTCTGTTGGGCGCATGTTCTTGGCTGGTGTGATTCCTGGTATTTTGGCTGGTAGCATGTTGATGACAGGTATTTATATTGCCGCCAAAGTAAAGAATTTACCAAAAGGTGACTGGCTGGGTTGGGGCGAGGTTTTTGCTTCTGGTAGAGAAGCAGGCTGGGGCTTGTTTTTAATTATCATCATTTTGGGCGGTATTTACGGTGGTATATTTACGCCTACAGAAGCTGCGGCGGTGGCATCTGTCTATGCGTTTTTCATTGCTACTTTTGTCTATCGCGACATGGGGCCTTTGAAACAACGTGAAGATGGAAGCGCACTTTCATTGCGTAAAAATCCACAAACATTGATTACGTCATTTTTTCACAAAGATACGCGCGAGACGTTATACGATGCGGGCAAGCTAACCATTACTTTAATGTTTATTATAGCCAATGCATTGATCTTGAAACACGTTTTAACCGATGAGCAAATTCCGCAACACATTGCAGGTGCTATGCTTGGTGTTGGATTAGACTGGTGGGTTTTCTTAATCGTTGTGAATGTGATCTTGTTAATTGGTGGCCAATTTATGGAGCCATCTGGGTTGATCGTAATTGTTGCCCCGTTGGTATTCCCTGTTGCGATTGAATTAGGGATTGATCCCATTCATCTTGGTATCATTATGGTGGTGAATATGGAAATTGGAATGATAACCCCGCCAGTTGGGCTTAACTTGTTCGTGACGTCTGGGGTGGCAGGCATGCCCGTGTGGGATGTTGTTAAAGCAGCCTTACCTTGGCTTGGTATCTTGTTCATATTCTTGATTATTGTGACTTATGTCCCAATCATCTCTACGTTTTTACCGACCTACTTTATGGGACCAGAAATTGTTACTAAATAATTATAAGTAACTAACCAAAAAGGGCAGTTAAATTAGCTGCCCTTTTTTTTGTGTAGAAATTATCAAAGTCTATTTTTCAATAAAGTCTTTAATACGTGCAATCGCGCGCGTAATGTTTTCTTCTGAATTTGCATAAGATAGGCGAATATAGCCTTCACCAAGAATGCCAAAATCAGGGCCGCCAATTGTTGCAACGCCTGATTTTTCTAGCAAATCATTGGCTAGTGGTTTTGCTAATAGACCTGTTTTTTTAATATTTGGAAATGCGTAAAAAGCACCTTTTGGTGTGGCGCATGAAATGCCTTCAATTGCATTCATTTGTTCAACTACAAGTTTACGGCGCTTGTTAAAAGCTTTCATCATAATTGCAACATCGTCTTGTGGTCCATCAATTGCTGCAATGCCAGCAAATTGGCTTGGCGCATTTACGCATGACCAGCAATTAACAGCGAGTTTGCGCACATTCTCGTAAAGTTCATCTGGCCAAATAGACCAGCCCATGCGCCAACCTGTCATCGCCCAAGTTTTTGACCAACCATTTAAAACGATCAAACGATCACGAATTTCTGGGAACGTTAATAGAGAAACGTTTTCTTCGCCATCGTATGTCATGACGTCATAAATTTCGTCTGACATAATCGCAACGTTAGGCCATTTTTCTAAGCCCTTTACTAGCTTTTCAATTTCGGTTCTTGGCGTTACGCCCCCTGTTGGGTTTGCTGGTGAGTTGATGATTATCAATCGCGTTTTATCGTTGATTAGCGCTAGGGTTTCTTGCGCCGAAAAGCCAAATGCATTTTCTTCTCTGATTGGAATTGGAATTGGTTTTGCGCCAGTAAATTCAATCATCGAGCGATATATTGGAAAACCTGGGTCTGGATACATGATTTCAGCGCCCAGTTCACCAAACATCAAAATGGCTGCAAACATGGTTGGTTTGCCGCCTGGCATAATCATTATGTTTTCGGGTGATACTTCCACGCCTGTAATTTCTAAGGTGCGTCTTGCAACAGCCTCGCGGCATTCAAGTATGCCATTGGCAGGCGTGTAGCCGTGGTGGCCGTCTTTAAGCGCTTTAATGGCTGCTTCTACAATGTGCTGTGGTGTTTTGAAATCGGGTTGGCCGATGCCAAGGTTAATGACGTCCATTCCCTCGCTTGCCAATTTATTGGCTTTGGCAAGTACTGCAAAAGCATTTTCTTCGCCGATGCGTGAGAAATTTTCGATTGTTTTAAGCATTTGTATCCCAGACAATATATTCGTTGCTACAGAGTGTAGATGTTGTAAAATTTAACATGTTAGCGGTAACCTAAACGAGTTATCTTGATTTGTGAATTGGATAATTTAAATGAATGATTTTTCAAAATGGCAAGGCTGTAAGCTTCCAACGATCAAAGTTTTAGAAGGGCGTTTTGTAAGGCTCGAATTACTCGACATATCCAAACATGGCGAAGGATTGTTTGCGGCTTGTAGTCAAGACGATGCGGAGGTTCGGTTTAAATGGTTGCCGGGCGAAGCGCCCAAAGACATGGATGAATTTAAGACTTGGTTAGAAAAAACGGACACTGATGACGGATCAATTTGTTATGTCGTAATTGATAAATACGCGAACAAAATTTGTGGTCGTCAAATGTTTTTGCGCTTAGATCCTGCAAATGGTTCAATCGAAATTGGAAACATATTTTGGAATAAAGACATCTCTAGAACGCCAGTTACAACACAAGCGCTGTATCTATTTGCTAATCATATATTTGAGGATTTGGGATATAGGCGCTTTGAATGGAAGTGTAACAACGAAAATGAACCTTCAAAAAATGCGGCTCTTAGATTTGGGTTTCAGTATGAAGGACTGTTTCGCCAAAAT
Source organism: Hyphomicrobiales bacterium (assembly GCA_002400845.2). Classification (GTDB taxonomy): domain Bacteria; phylum Pseudomonadota; class Alphaproteobacteria; order Rhizobiales; family Rhizobiaceae; genus Salaquimonas. The sequence goes on along the minus strand of NVRK02000022.1, from coordinate 36,350 downwards.
ATGATCGTGAAGGGTAAAAATCGTGATACGGCTTGGTATTCAATATTAGACAGTGAATGGCCGTTGTTGAAATTGGCTTTTGAAAATTGGCTGGCACCGAGCAACTTTGATACGCAGGGTGCTCAAAAATCTAAGCTTTCTGATTTTATAAACAGCTAGATTATTTTTTGGGTGGGCAAGTAGATTCGCGAATGCGCAATTCTGGCTCAATCAATTTGTTATCTTCAATTTCTGTTTCACCCTTGATGATACGCATGATAGCGCGCGCGGCTTGGCGTCCGGCTTTTTGTTGCCCATTCCATACGGTTGTTAATGCAGGTGAAGTGATTTCAGATTCTGCAATGTCATCGTAGCCTGTAACGGCAATGTCTTCGCCAGGTTTAATGCCCAATGAATTTAGGCCATTTAAAACGCCAATCGCAATTAGATCGTTAAAACATACAATTGCAGTCGCAGCTTCTTTATCGTTTTGGAACATTTCGCGAACTGAATCATATCCAGACTTACGAGAGCGTTCTGAACCCAATTGTAGTTTTTCGATGGGTTCAATATTAGCGTTTTCAAGAGCTGCTAGATAACCTGCAAGGCGATCGGTACCCGTTGAGGTAACGCGCTTGCCGCCAATAAAGGCTATTTTTGTATGGCCTAATTCAATCAAATGATTGGTTACCATGTAGACGCCTTTTTTATCATCGCCGCGATAGACAGGCACTTTAGCGCCTTGTACCCAACGTGCGACCAAAACAACTGGCAATCCATTTGCTTCCATTGCGGCAATGTCTTGTGGTGACGTATCAATCGCAGGCGACATGATTACGCCGTCAGCGCCAAATTGCAGCAATGTTTCTACAAAGTGTTTTTGTGTTTCGATTTTGTCGCGGTGATTGCAAAGTAAGAACGTTTGGCGGTCTAGGCCCAATTCTTCTTCTATGCCGTGTAATATCTCAGCGAAAAATGGGTTCATAATATCTGGAACGAGCAATCCAACAATGCCAGACCTTGAAGTGCGCAAGCTAGCGGCGCGGCGGTTATAAATATAACCAGCGTCAGCTGCGGCCTCTTTAATTTTTTCTCTGGTAATGTCTGCAACTAAAGGGCTGTCTCGCAGTGCAAGTGAAACTGTTGCGGTGGATACGCCCAAATCTTCTGCAATTGTTGACAGTGTAATTTTTCTAGCCAATTGAAAACTCTCCCAGCACCCATTTTTTAACTTATGGCAGGAGAATGGGTGTTGGGAAAGTAAAATTTAAAAAGTTTAAAAGATAATTTCAAAAAAGTGGAAAAGTTTAAATCAGCTTTTGTTCTTTTCTTTTTTCTTCTTTTCTTTGGATTTTTTCAAGTCTTTGTTTTTCCCAGCTTTTTTAGGTTTTTTCTTAGAATCTGACTTGCCATCACTCTTTATTGTTAATTTCCACAAGAGTCTTTCTAATCTGTCAGTATCTTTGGTTTTTAATGCTTTGTGAAATTTAGTATCGATTACTTCATATGCTTGGTTGATCTCTTTTATGGTTTCTATGCCGCTTTCGGTAAGATTTGCCTTGTGATGTCGGCTGTCAAGTTTTGAAGGTTGGCGCGTGATAAAGCCTAAGTTTTCTAGCTTAGTTGCATATTTTGTCGTTGAGGGCGCGGCCGTATTTATTATTTCGCCAATCATGCCCATTGTCATGCCCTTTTTTTCTAACAGAGCATTTAAGAATATTTCTTGCCCTAAAGAGAGCTTGTAAGTTTTTAAGATTTCTTTTCGTTTTTTCTCAATTTCATTTGCTAATAATAAAATTTTGCTAGTGCGAAGTTTATTCAAAATGAAATCCTAAATTTATATGTCGCTATTGGCTTTTGTTTTTTTGCTAAGCATAATAAATGTTATGCATCAAACATATCATTATCAAATAAATTGGTTTTGTGTAAGTTTTATGAAGCCGTATTTGCAGGAGATGAGTTTGCCATCAAAATTGTCCAAAAAAATTCCTGAAAAAATGCACAGAATTTGGTTAAAAAACCCACTTGCGATTTTGACTGGGAATAGTAGCTCAAGTGACGTTTCAAGTGGTGGTGTTGTGGTGGAAGGTGCAACAATTGTGCAAGTTTTAAGTGCTGGCGAGCGACCTGATAATATTGACGAGGTTGTTGATTGTTCTTCTAAAGTTATTATTCCAGGATTAATCAATACGCATCATCATATGTATCAAACCCTAACGCGGGCGCATCCTGATGCGATCAATAAAGAGTTGTTTGATTGGTTAAAGGCGCTTTATCCAATTTGGGGCAAGGCTTTAAATCGGAAAAGTTTTCGCTTAGCAACGCGACTTGCCTTAACTGAATTGTTGATGTCTGGCTGCACAACAGTTTCTGACCACCATTATGTTTTTCCTGAAGGCATGGCAGATGCGATGGATATTCAGGTGGAAGAAGCGCAACGTTTGGGCATGCGCATAACCCTTAATCGTGGCTCAATGGATTTGTCCCAGAAAGATGGCGGCCTGCCACCAGACAGTGTTGTTCAAACCGCTGATGAAATTTTAAAAGACTGCGAGCGGGTGATTTCTAAATATCATGATTTATCGCAAGGCTCTTTTGTTCAAGTGGCGCTAGCACCGTGTTCGCCATTTTCTGTAACAACAAATTTGATGCGTGATTCGGCACAAATGGCAAAGCAATGTAATTGTCGTTTGCATACACATTTGGGCGAAACACATGATGAAAATGAGTATTGCATTTCTAAATTTGGGTGTCGGCCTGTTGATTATTTAGAAGAAAATGGCTGGCTAACCGATCGTACTTGGTTGGCACATGGTATTCACTTTACTGATGATGAAATAAAGCGTTTGGGTGCGAATAAAGTGGGCGTTTGTCATTGCCCAACTTCTAACATGGTGCTTGCTTCTGGCATGTGTAAAACAAAACAGCTTGAGGCGGCTGGCTGTCCTGTAGGGTTAGGGGTTGATGGTTCTGCCTCTAATGACAGTTCTAATTTAATTGAAGGTGTGCGCCATGCATTGATGATAAATCGCTTGCAATATGGCGCGGCTGAAATTACGCATTTAGATGCATTTCGCTGGGCAACGCAAGGTTCTGCCGCTTGTCTTGGGCGCGATGATATTGGTAAATTGATTGTAGGTATGCAGGCCGATATTGCAATATACAGTTTGGAAGAACTTCGTTTTTCTGGTGCAGGGGACGCGCTTGCAGCACTTGTATTATGCGGAGCGCATAAAGCAGAACGCGTTATGATTGGCGGTAAATGGCAAATGATAGATGGCTTGCCTTTGGGGGTTGATATAGAAAAAATACGGTTTGAACACGGTGCTATTGCGCGCCAATTAGCGGGCGCTGTCACATGAATAAACTTCCAAATAATTGGTCAGAAACGGATTTTGAATTAATAGCGGCTGATAATACGCCAAGTGATGGGCCAAATTCTTGGATTGCTGTTTTGCCTTTGGGGGCAACTGAACAGCATGGGCCACATTTGCCATTTGAAACAGATACGCTAATTGCGCAGGGCGTTGTTGATAGACTAAGTGAAGAATTAGCGGCAAATCAGAAAATTACATTTTTGCCAGTTGAGCAGATTGGATATTCGCCAGAGCATTTAGATTTTGAGGGAAGCAAAAGCCTTTCCTATGATGACGCTATTAAGCGCTGGGTTGGGATAGGTAAAAAACTCTCAACACTTGGCGTTCGAAAATTGGTTTTGCTGAATGCACATGGCGGCAATTCCCCGTTAATGACAATTGTTGCGACCGAACTGCGTGTTAGGTTTAACATGCTTTGTGTTGCAACCAGCTGGACAAGATTTGGTAAGCCAAAAGGCATGTATAGTGAAGAAGAGTTGGCAATAGATATTCATGGTGGTGATATTGAAACATCTGTGATGTTGGCACTTAATCCTGATAAAGTGAATATGAAATTAGCTGAAGACTTCGCGTCTGCGCAATCTAACTTTGCTGATAAATTTTCATATTTACGTGCTTATGGGCGACATAGTTTTGGCTGGAAAATGCAGGACTTGAACCCAAATGGCGTTGTTGGAAACGCTAAAAAAGCAAGCTGTGAAAAAGGTGAAGCTTTGCTTTCAATATCTGTAGAGGGTTTGTTAAAACTTTTGGACGATGTGAATAAATTCGATTTAAAACATTTTGACCAATAATTTAAAAACTAGATGCAATTGCGCATGTAAAACGCTATATATAGATGAAACATTTAGTAGTGCATTTCAGTATTTGTGGGCCGCACATTACAATAAATAAAACATAGAAAATATGGTGAGATAAGATGAGCGAAGTTCAAGAAGATGTTCAAGCAGGGGCACCAGTACAAGTACCTGTTACAGTTTTAACAGGCTACCTTGGCGCTGGCAAAACAACATTATTAAATCGAATTTTGTCGGAAAAGCACGGGCGTAAATATGCTGTGATCGTAAATGAATTTGGTGAAATTGGTATCGACAATGATCTAATTGTTGAAACCGATGAAGATATTTATGAAATGAATAATGGATGTATTTGCTGCACAGTGCGCGGAGATCTGATTCGGGTGGTTAAAAATTTAATGCGCCGCCCAGATCGGTTTGATGCGATTATTGTTGAGACAACGGGGCTTGCTGATCCTGCACCTGTGGCGCAAACGTTTTTTATGGACGATGATGTAAAAACCAAAGCGCGCCTTGATAGTGTTGTTGCTCTAGCTGATGCCAAGCATTTGCTATTGCGTTTAAAAGATAGCCCTGAGGCAGAAGACCAAATTGCTTTTGCTGATGTGATTTTACTTAATAAAACGGATTTGGTTACACCTGAAGAACTTGCAAAAGTCGAAGCGGTTATTCGTCAAATTAATGGCTCAGCTAAAATTTTTAAAACTGAAAAAGCCAATGTGGATCTAAAAGAAATATTGGAACAAGGTGCTTTTGATCTGACACGTATCTTAGAAAATGATCCGAATTTTTTAGAGGGTAAAGATGCGCATAGTCATGAACATAGTCACGAACATGAGCACTCGCATGATGGAGAATGTGGGTCTGATTGTACTGATGAAAGTCATAATCATAAAAGCCATGCAGGACTTGATGGTAACGTACACGATACGACCATTGGTACTGTCTCTTTAACCGCTGGTGAAGTTAATCCTGAATTGTTTTTTCCTTGGGTAAATAAAATTACGCAAACAGATGGTCCAAATATATTGCGCTTGAAGGGCATTATTGCTTTTCCAGATGATAAAGAGCGTTATGTTATTCAAGGCATTCATATGCTTGTGGAAGGTGACCATCAGCGTCCTTGGAAAGAGGGCGAGGAACGCAAAACGAGACTTGTGTTTATTGGCAGAAACCTGGATCGCGAAAAATTGGAGCGGACTTTTGCCGCCTGTGCTTTATAATGGCGAGTGTTATTCCGTTATTGGTCGATGCAGGGGATATCGGCTATGTTGAATGGGCTGGTTTTTTAGGTTCAACTGCTGTTTTTGCAAGTGCAGAAGGTCAAATTCATATTCTTGCTGAGCGGCAACAAGTTATCAATTCGCATGACGGATTGTTAGCTGCAGCACTTACGCAAGACGGCAAAGGGCTTATTACTGCTGGTGAAGATGGCAAAGTTGAGCGCTTAGATATTGATGGCCGGACCTCTCAAATATTTGAGCAAAATGGCAAGTGGATTGACAGTTTAGCGACAGGGCCATCGGGTGCAATTGCCTGTAGTTGGGGTAAACAAGGCATGGTGATAACCAGTGATGGATCACAAAAACCATTTGACTGCACGCGCACGATTGAGGGCATTGCTTTCCAACCCAAAGGCATGCGCATTGCGCTAGCACGCTATAATGGTGTTGATTTGAAATGGGTAAACACAAAAAATCCACCGCAATTTTTAGAATGGCTTGGGTCGCATATTGGTGTCGTATATTCACCAGATGGAAGATATGTTGTTTCTACTATGCAAGAAAATGCATTGCATGGTTGGCGACCAGCGGATGATAAGCACATGCGTATGACAGGATATCCTGCAAAAATAAAATCAGTTTCTTGGAGTAATAAAGGTAAATGGCTCGCATCTTCTGGAGCACCAGCTGCAATTGTGTGGCCGTTTGGTGGTAAAGATGGGCCAATGGGCAAAGCGCCTAAAGAGCTGGGTGCTATGGGGCAAACCCTAGTTACCTGTGTTGCCTGTCACCCAAACGAAGATGTTGTTGCTATTGGTTATGAAGACGGTATGATTTTAGCAGTTCGCATAGAAGATGATAAAAACGCTGTATTGCGACGCGCTGGTAAAGGCGCAATCTCTACGATTAATTGGGAGAAGAATGGGAATCGATTGGCATTTGGCAGTGAAGCAGGTGACGCTGGTGTTATTGATATTGAGGGTTAGCTTTTAGCGGTAGTTTTTGATTTAAAGGAAAGTGGTTTGGACACAATTGTTAGAATGCGTGCCTTTGTTGAGATTGTTGACGCTGGTGGATATTCAGCCGCGGCACGCAAAATGGGCCGTTCAAAAGCGTTGCTTTCTAAATATGTGCGTGAGTTGGAAGATGGACTTGGTGCGTTATTAATTAATCGTACGACTAGGCAGTTTTCACTAACCGAAGCTGGTGCGCTTTATCTTGATTCTGCGATTGATTTATTATCTAGATTAGAAAGCATGGAAGAGAGCGTTCGCGATTCTGCAAAAGGATTAAAAGGCCGTCTTCGTATTACTGCACCAAGCGCTGTATCCAGTCGTAGTTTTGGAGAGCCGTTTGCAAAGTTTGCTTGCGAGAATCCTGACTTGCTGGTTGAAGTAGATTTAAGCGATAAAATTGTTGATTTAGTTGAAGATGGTTTTGATGTTGCCTTGCGTATTGGAACGCTCGACAGTTCGTCTTTAATTGCAAAACGTCTAGCGCCCTTTAAAGGCGTGTTGGTTGGCACGCCAGAATTTTTAAAAAACTACCCTCCCATTAATACGCCAAGCGATCTTGCCAATGTTCCTGTTGTTTTGGATACGAATTTGAGAAAGAAAAACAACTGGCAATTTGTTGAATCTAATGGTGGGGAAATTACGCAAACTGTAACAAGTATTATGGAGATTAACAGCCCGTCTTCTTGCAAGCTTGCTGCACTAATGGGGTTGGGCGTTACGTTGATACCAGAATTTACTATGCGCGATGAAATTAATGAAGGTAAATTAGTTAGCCTTTTAGATGATTATTTGCCGAATAGCGCTGGTTATTATGTGGTGTATGCTAATAGGCGACATGTTCCTGCCAAAGTTAGGGCGTTTGTTGATTTCATGACGAAGTATTTTAAAGAGAATGAATTGTAATTTTGGGAACTGTTATGACGAGTGGATTTAAAGTACTTTTCGGTATTATTCTTTTTTCCTTAAGTAGTGTGTCTGCTTTTTCTCATCCTCATGTATTTATTGAGGCTAATTTAGAAGTGTTTAGAGATGACGCTGGTCGCGCAGTTGAGCTTAGAAATGTTTGGCGATTTGATGAAATATTTAGTGCTTCTATTGTTGTCGATTTTGACGAAAATGGGGATAACGCGCTAGACGTTTCAGAATTGGAAAATATTGCTTCAACGATAAAAACTAATTTGAAAGAGTTTGATTATTTTACCGACGTTAGAGTTGATGGGGAATTTGTTGATTTTAAAGACCCTAAGGTTTTTTTGGCTGACTATGACGATGGGAAATTGATTCTGATCGTGGCGATGGATTTAAAGACGCCGCAAAAAATGATTGGCAAAAGCTTTAGTGTATCGATAAGTGACCCAACATATTATGTGGCTGTTGAGCTGGCAGATGAAAAATCTATCGAGGTCAGTGGAGGTGGAGGGGGGTGTAAAACCGAGATAGTGCGTCCCGACTTTGATGTGCTTTATGCGCAAAATCCGCAAGTGTTTGATAAAGCCTTTCAAGGCTCTGATGATCCTGAAATATTTGAATCTGACGATTATTTAACGTGGGTAAATTTTGATTGTGCAAAAACCAGCTAGAAGTTTATTATTCATCGTAGCGTTTTATTTTTTATTCACGCATTTTGCGATTGCTCAAAACCCATTGGGTATTGGCACGCCAGAAAAAATATTCACACCTCAAGGGCCGTTTGCGTCAATTTTATTTTGGGTGCAGCATCAGCAAAAAGAATTTTACAGGGCAATGACACATGCTTTATCTCAAATTAAAACAGATGGATCTGGTGGCTTTATTTTAGTGGGGTTAAGCTTTTTGTATGGCGTGTTGCATGCCGCAGGTCCTGGGCATGGTAAGGCTGTTATTTCTTCATACATGCTTGCAAACGAAATTGTTCTTAAGCGAGGTATAGCCTTGTCTTTTGCTTCGGCATTTCTGCAAGGTTTAACCGCTATTATTGCAATTTCTTGTCTTTTATTATTCTTGCGTGGCTTTGGGGTGAAGTCTGGTGATCTTACATTTTATTTAGAGGTAACTAGTTATTTAGGCATTACTATTTTAGGGGCATGGATGTTGTATTCTAAGCTTTTTAAAAAGAGTGGTCAGTATAATCAGCATCATAAACATGCTCACGTTGATAAACACGACCATACCCATCTAGGGCATGATGATGTTTGTAAAAGTTGCGGCCATAGCCATGCGCCATCACCAAAAATGTTGGAGGGTCGTAGATTTGGTTGGAGTGAAGCTTATTCAGCAGTCTTAGCAGTTGGTCTTAGGCCATGTTCAGGCGCTTTGATTGTACTGACTTTTGCGTTTTTAAATGGACTTTATATTGCTGGCATTGGCGCTGTATTTGCAATGTCTTTTGGAACTGGGATCATGGTTTCGCTGTTAGCTACTATGGCAGTGCTTACAAAAAACTTTGCCCTTAGATTAAGCGGTGCGTCACATGCAAGTGACGCGTTTTACAAGTGGGTTGAAATTATTGGAGCAGGATTTGTATTTTTGTTGGGGTTGATGCTACTCACTGCCAGTTTGAATTAGTTTATTAGATTTTTGCCGCGACAAATGTGACATTTAAGTTACTTGCAAAAAAGTAAGGAAACACTAGTTTACGGCAAAGTTTGAAACTAGGCATTCGTATAATGAGTAACACAAAAGCAACAAAAACTTCTTCTCAAAAAGCTACGGGTATGACTTCCAAAAAGTCTGCAACAAAGCCTAAAGCTAAAGTGGCTATGAAGAAAACGTTTAGCGCTAAACACATAGCTGAAAATTTAAAAAAACCAGTTTTGAACAGCGATCACGCAGGCGTTAAGCAAAGCAAAGTGGGTTTGCTTTTAGTTAATCTTGGTACGCCAGATGGTTATGATAAAAAAAGCATGCGTCGATACTTGCAAGAGTTTTTAACGGATGTACGTGTTGTTGAATGGTCTAAAGTTTATTGGTACCCAATTTTATACGGCATAGTTTTGAATACTAGGCCAAAAAAATCGGGCGAATTGTATAAGTCTATTTGGAACAATGAACTTGATGAATCCCCGTTACGCACCATAACCAGAGCGCAGAGCGAAAAGCTTGCTAAAGTTTTCAAAAATGAAAAAAACTTAGAGGTTGATTGGGGGATGCGATACGGCAATCCGTCGATTAAATCACGCATTAGCGTCTTGCGCGAAAAGGGATGTCAGCGCATTGTTGTCTTTCCGCTTTATCCGCAATATAGCGCTACAACGACTGCATCTGTTAGCGATAAAACATTTTTAGCGCTCAAGGAACTACGCTGGATGCCTGCGATTAGAATGGCGCCTGCTTATCATGATGAGCCTGTGTATATTGAGGCGCTTGCTGTTTCGATTGAAAAACATTTGGCAACGCTAGATTTTATTCCTGAAAAAATAATTGCTTCTTATCATGGTATTCCGAAGAAGAATTTTAAAAAAGGTGACCCTTACCCTTGTCAGTGTCGCAAGACCACGCGGCTTTTGCGTGAACGTTTGGGTATGAGCGAAGACCAGTTGCTGACTTGTTTTCAATCGCGTTTTGGGCGTGATGAATGGGTGCAACCTTATACGGATGCAACACTTGAAACAATGGCAAAAGAAGGCGTTAAAAACGTTGCGGTTATTAATCCAGGGTTTGTCGCTGATTGTTTGGAAACGCTTGAAGAAATCGCTTTTGAAGCGGCTGAATCTTTCCATGAAAATGGCGGAGAAAACTTCACATATATTCCATGTTTAAATGACAGCGATGAAGGTATTGCAGTGCTGGAATCCATTGCACGTCGCGAACTTTCTGGTTGGGTGTAGTTTTTAAATAACGTTCTCAACATGCAAATATCAGTAATCTACTCAGTGTCATTTGACTTTGTAATTTTGCTCTATAATACCTATATATAAAGTAGAACAAAATTGTAGAGGGATACATATATGTTAGGTTTTGACGTTTGGGCAATTGCGGCTTTGGTCGTGTTGGTTTTCTTATTAATTGCTGGTGTTAAGCAAGTGCCGCAGGGGTACAATTTCACTGTTGAGCGATTTGGAAGGTATACGAGAACCCTCAAGCCTGGATTGAATATAATAGTTCCAGTGTTTGACCGTATTGGCGCAAAACTTAACATGATGGAGCAGGTGCTAGATGTGCCGACCCAAGAAGTTATTACACGAGACAATGCATCAATTTCTGCAGATGGTGTTGTCTTTTATCAAGTATTGGATGCTGCAAGTGCAGCTTATGAAATACGTGGCTTAGAAAACGCTATTTTAAATCTTACAATGACAAATATTCGTTCTGTGATGGGGGCGATGGATTTGGATGGTCTGCTTTCAAAACGCGATGAAATTAACAATCGACTTTTGCGTGTGGTTGATGAAGCTGCTGCGCCTTGGGGCATTAAAATGACCCGCATTGAGATTAAAGATATTAATCCACCTGCCGATCTTGTTGAAGCGATGGGCCGCCAAATGAAAGCGGAACGTGAAAAGCGTGCAAATATTCTGGAAGCGGAAGGATTTCGCCAAGCTGAAATTTTGAAAGCTGAGGGTCAAAAGCAATCTCAAATATTGGAAGCTGAAGGCGAAAAAGAAGCGGCCTTTAGAGAAGCTGAAGCGCGTGAACGTTTGGCAGAAGCCGAAGCCAAGGCGACGACGGTTGTTTCTAACGCAATTGAAAATGGAAGTGGTAAGGCGATTAATTACTTTATTGCTCAAAAATACACCGAAGTATTGGGACAAATAGCATCGGCTCCAAATCAAAAAGTTATTATGATGCCGCTTGAAGCATCTAGTTTAATTGGTACGTTGGGTGGCATTGGTGAAATTGCTAAAGAAGTATTTGGCGAGGGTGGCAAATCAGGCAATGGTAAAAAATCTTCACCTCGCAACACATCGACCCCCAAAATTTCTAAATCTTAATTGAAAGGAATGTTATAGATGATTGCTTCTTATTTAAGCGATTTGGGTCTTTGGACTTGGTGGACAATTGGGTTTGTATTGATTGCCGTTGAAATTGTTGCGCCTGGAACTTTCTTTTTATGGTTTGGGTTGGCGGCATTTGTTGTCGGCGCGCTTAATTTTATATTTGGTGTCGACAGTGCAATATTTGGTTGGCAAGCGCAGGCAATTTTATTTGCAATTTTGGCAATTGTGTTTGCTGTTATAGGGCGTCGTATGGCTGCAAATAAAGGGCCAGCGGATACCGATAAACCAAATTTAAACGAGCGTGGTGCTTCGTTGATTGGTACTGTTGCAGTTCTTACTGAAGCCATAAGTGAAGGCTCTGGAAGGGCAAAAATTGGCGATAGCACATGGCGTGTTGTTGGGCCAGACCTTGCAGTAGGTGAGCGAATTATAGTGACTTCTGTTGAGGGTGCTACATTAATAGTGGAAGCGGCTTAAACCGCTTTGATAATTGTTAGAGCAACGCAAGCTAGTTTATCTTTAAAAGTATTTTTGAAAGCCCTGCATATTGCGGGGCTTTTATTTTGCGTGATGTCTACTTTAAACGATGCCGATTTTTAGTAGGTCGTGAAGGTGTACAAGACCAACAGGTTTTTCATCTTCACATACAAGTAACGATGTGATTGAACGCTCGTTTAAAACTGCCATGGCACTGCTTGCCATCGTTTTTGGCGTAATGGTTGCAGGGCCTTTACTCATCACATCTTCGACTTTTAAGTCGTAAATAGTTTTGTTCATTTTACGACGCAAATCACCATCTGTGATAATGCCAACCAATTTTTGTGCTTCATCTACAATGGCAATGCAACCAAATCCTTTTTCAGAAATTATTTTTACTGCATCTGTCATTTCAGTGCCAAGCTGTGCGATTGGGAGCTTGTTGCCTGTATGCATAATTTCTTCTGCGGTTACTAAGTTCGCGCCTAATGAGCCACCTGGGTGATAGATTTTAAAATCGCTGGCAGAAAACCCTTTTGATTCAAGCAAGGCAATTGCAAGCATGTCGCCCATCGCCAATTGCAAAAGTGTTGATGTGGTGGGTGCCAATTTGTTCGGGCAAGCCTCTTCTAATCTGGGTAACTTTAGGCAAATGCTGGCTTCTCTACCAAGGGTAGATTTATCATCACGGGTTATTGCAATTAATGGAATTGAAAACCTATTTGCAAAGGCTACTATTCCTTTAAGTTCAGCGGTTTCACCAGACCATGATAAAGCTAGAATGGCATCGTCTCTTGCAATCATGCCAAGGTCGCCATGGTTGGCTTCTGCGGGGTGGACAAAAAAAGCAGGCGTTCCAGTGGAGGCCATGGTAGCTGCAATTTTAGAAGCTATGTGTCCGCTTTTACCAACACCAGTGACAATTAGACGACCAGATATCGTGCCAATGCGTTCAACAGCTTCGCTAAATGCATCCGCTAGAGGGCCTTCAAACTCTTTAGGCATGGCTTCAAGACCATTTTTAAGTATCTCAAGCGTGCGAAGTGCTGACGTTATTGCAGGTTTTTGGGTCATTTGTATGTACCGTTTTATCTACTGTTGAAACTGGCATTATTTAAGTTGGCGTTTCTTAGCTTCTTTTGAGACTAAAAGAAATGCGTCAAATCGATTGAAATTTTCCTATTCCAACTATTTAGAAAGAAAGCGTTAACCATAAGTCTTTACTTCTTAGTCATATTGAATCGGCGATGAAGCATATTATGCGTAAAATTATGATTTTAGAAGAAAACAATATTCTAACTGTGCCAAATTTTACAGCTTCTGCACGTTCTTTTTTAAGCCTAACCGCTTTTACAAGTGCGCTTCTTTTGTCAACAACAGTCTATTCTCAAACGGTAATTATGCTGGAAGATGAACTTTTGGGTTCCATTGACCCAATTTATCGTGAGCAGGTGAAAAAAGAAGTAACGGATAAGAGAATTGCACCTAAAAAAGTAGTGGGTACAAAAAAATATAAGGCAGATGTTCAAAAGCCAAATATAGAATTTAAGAAAAAACGTGGCATTATTAGAACGAAAGAAGCTGAAATAGCTGAAACAAAGATTGCGCAATCTTCACTGCAGGCGGTGTTTTCTGCGCCAATTGAAGAAGAGGTGCTGTTAAATACTAGGTCTACTTTTAGTACTGCTCCCTTAGCTCAAAGAACAAATTTTGATAGGTCTGCACAATCTTTATCGCAAGCATTACCTCAAGGTAGAGCGCTAAGAGATCAAGCCGCTACTGCTGTCCTAAATGATATAACAACAAGTGGTATTGCGACCAGAAAAGCCAATAACAGTGTTGCAGCCTTACAAGCAGGTACAAGGCGTATGGTGCGTGACAATCCTTTTGTGGCACAAGGATTTAGACTTGGCTCTTGGTTAGCTTTTTCAAAATTAAGACAAAGCGTTGCTTATACTACCAATTTAGATGGCGTAGCTGATTCTGATGGTGGCATAATTTCGCAAAGTGATATTGAATTTAATGCGCGTTCAAATTGGTCACGACATCAGGCACAAATTAAAGCTTCTGGTGGGTTCTCCAGAAATTTTGGCTCGACGGATGCGCAGGTTCCAACAGGAAATGTTAGTACGCAGCTACGTTTAGATTTTGCAGATGATGTCACAGGAACAACAGATTTAAGTTATGGCTATACAACAGAGGCTGTAACAAGCACGACTTTAACTGGCAGTGTGTCTGAGCGACCAGGTGTGCATACGCTAAAGGGTGCAACAAGCTTGGAAAAAAACGGTACTCGGCTTTCTTTTAGTTTGCGGGCCAGTGTTGATCGAACAATTTATGATGATGCCAAATTAACTGGCGGCGGTGTACTTTCGCAAAAAGATAGAAACAATAATCATTATCAGATTAATGCACGTTCAACCTATGAGACATCGGGAGCATTTTCGCCATTTATTGAAGCAACTATTGGTATGCGCAATTTTGATTTATCAAAAGACAGAAACAATGAAGATCGCAATTCCTCTACTTATGCAGTCTCAATTGGCACTGAAATTGACCTAGGTGAAAAGCTAAACGGTGATGTTGCGCTAGGCTATAGTGTTGAAGATTTTGCGGATGATAATTTAAAGAACCTCGAAGGGTTCACATTTAGTGGCTCGTTGGCTTGGTCTCCAGTGCGCGAAACTACTGTGCAGCTAAACGGATTTACCTCGTTTAATGGCGCCACCACAGCTGGTGATAGCGGCAGTATTGTGAATAGTGCAGATTTAACGATTAGCCGTCAATTTAGCCATCGCTTATTATTAAGCACCACTGCTGGCGTTACTGTTACGACTGACACTGATTATAAAGTTGATACAATTTTATGGAGCGCGGGTACAAATTTTGAGTATTCGCTCAACAATCATTTGGCCTTAACGGGTGCTTTGGAATATCAACAGCAATTTAGCGATACAAAAAGCAGATCGTATAATGCGACGACTATACGATCTGGGATTAGACTTCAAAGGTAATGCGACAAGGATAATAATAAAATATGGTAATTATATATTTCTTTACACCAGATCAGTTTTCCAGTGGGGTAACTCACTGGAAAAATTAGTTTAAGTCTTTTGGATTGAAATTTAGAGCTTGTTTTAGCTTCTTATCGAAGCCTGGTATATTGGTCTTTAATTTCATTTTCTCTGCTTTTGGCAACTCACCAGTATTTTTGATCGTCTCAACAGCTTTGTCAAAGTCGGACATATATACAGCCTCTTGAATTGGCTTAAATTTATCATATTCAATTGCAGCAAATGCCTCTGCAGTTTTCTTCTTTACCGAACCATAGTTGTTCAGAATTTGATATTCATTAAACTTTAAGAAGTCGTCTAACTTCACATGCCAATCTTTCATCGACATTCTTTTACCTTTTTGAGCAAGATTTTCGGCATAATCAAGAAACATAGAAACAAGCCTGTTTAAATCTTCTATCTCTCCTTCTGCAAGGTAGTTTTTAGCCACCCCAATATCGTTTTTTACTATTTTACCGCCACCTTTTTGCTGTTTCCAAGTAGTTAAACCCATATTCGGTAACTTATGGTCGGCTCTAGATTTTATGATTTCAGCGGCTGTCATGCTGGTGACTGCATATTCAAGTTTGTTCTGTGCATGAGCAAAAAAGTCATGTGTTACATTAGAGCTTTGGTCATAATCGTAACTGCACTGAATATAGATATCTGTTACTTTTTGATAGAATCGGCGTTCAGATGCTCTTATGTCTCTGATGCGCTCTAAAAGCTCATCAAAGTAATCCTTGCCGAATAATTGTTTGCCTTGTTTAAGCCGCTCATCATCCATCGAGAACCCTTTAATAAGGTACTCTTTCAATATAGCTGATGCCCATCTTCTGAATTGAATAGCTTTTGGTGAATTAACACGATAGCCAACTGATAAGATCGCATCCAAGTTATAGTGAGATGTCCAATAGTTTTTACCATCTGAGGCAGTTGTCCGGATTTTCCGGACAACTGAATCTTCCTCTAGTTCACCACTAGCAAAAATATTCACTAAATGTTCGCTTACTGTTGATTTCTTCACATCAAAAATTTGGGTCATACCCAATTGGGTTGTCCACGTATCTTCATCATCAATCATAACCCTAATATCTCTAGTGCCTTCACCAGAACTGTAAAAAAGGAAATTATTATTTTCATCTTCATTATTAGGCATTGATTAAATCCTGATATTTTAAGCGTTTTTCTGTATTAGAAAGAAATAGATTAAAGCGCTGACCTTCATTGTTATCTCTTGTATTGTATCTGAAAACAAATTCATCAACATAGAATTGCAGATGTTTAACGCTAGTGAAGTGATAAATCCCCAAGATTCCGCGCTTCATCAAGCTCCAAAAACCTTCTATTGTATTTGTGTGAACCTTGCCATCAACATATTGACCAGCACCATGCTTAACAAACTGATGGTCGTAGATGCGCTTCAAAGCGTTGTAACCTAACCATTCATCTGAATAGATAGTCGCGTCTTTAACGTGCTTTACTATTTCTGCCGTTAAAGTTTTTATGCCAACATCTGAAACGTGCTTGGCATTTAATTTTTCACCGCGTTCAACCATACCGAATACCGGTGCTTTATCCTTAGTGCTGCGGCCTTGTGTGCCGCCTATACGCTTGCCGATATGCTTATTTTTGTTTTTGCCACCTACATAGGTTTCATCAACTTCTACTTCATTGGAAATTTGGTTTTCGTTGTCGAAGCCAAAGCAATTTCTAATACGTTGCAACATAAACCATGATGATTTCTGCGTAACGCCAATGTCCTTAGAAAGTTGAACACTAGAAATCCCCTTTTTATGCGAAGTAACAAGCCAGATAGCCAAAAACCACTTTTGAAGCTTGACCTTTGTATTATCAAAAAGTGCGCCAGTCTTAACATTAAAGTATTTACCGCTAACTTTGCATCTGTATTTATTACCAGCGCACTTATAAACCTTAGAAGATGCATCAAAAGGCGACACAACATGACCATTAGGCCAGCGCAGAGACTCTAAATGGTCTATGCAAGTTTGCTCATCAGGGAAAGCCTGTAATAATTCAAGAATCGTGTTAAAATCATTTTTTATCATACATAACTAATAGCACTGTCTAGTAGTTATATACACAAATATTTTAATTTAGTGTAAAAATGTATATAATTGCCTAAAGTATTATCTAGCTGGTTTAATCTCTGCCAATAAATCCAAAAGTTCTGGTCGTAGCGAAGTTGCCATTTCTGGATGTTGCATTGCATAAGCAACATTTGCTTTGATAAAGCCTTCTTTAGATCCACAGTCAAAGGTTCTGCCTTTAAACTCAAAGCCAAAAAAATCTTGCTCTTTTGCTAGGGTAAGCATGGCGTCGGTAAGTTGAATTTCACCACCAGCGCCAGCCTGCTGGTTTTCTAAAATTGAAAAAATTTCTGGCTGTAAAATATAGCGGCCATTGATAATGAGATTTGAAGGTGCTGTACCAAGTGGTGGTTTTTCTACCATCTCGGTAATTTTAAAACCGCCAGCAGTATCTTCGCCTTTACCAACAATGCCGTATTTATAGGTGTCTTGCGGCGCGACTTCTTCAGTGGAGATAACATTGCCGCCAGTGTTGTTATAAACTTCAACCATGCGGCTCAAACAGCCTTTATCATCTTGCATTACCATATCGGGTAATAATAAAGCAAAAGGTTCGTCGCCTATAATGTGTCTTGCGCACCAAACTGCATGGCCCAGGCCAAGCGGTGATTGTTGACGCGTGAAGCTGGTTTGCCCAGGTTCTGGTAATGATGCAGAAAGTATATCAAGGGCTGCGCCTTTGTTTCTCTGCTCAAGGGTTCTTTGTAATTCGTCTTGAATGTCAAAATGATCTTCAATTACGCCTTTGTTTCTACCTGTTACGAATACAAAATGTTCAATGCCTGCTGCTCTTGCTTCGTCAAAAACATATTGAATTACGGGTTTATCAACCACAGTTAGCATTTCTTTTGGAACTGCTTTTGTTGCTGGTAAAAATCGTGTTCCAAGCCCTGCTACAGGAAATACGGCTTTACGGAGTCGTTTCATTTTATATAGGCCCTTATTATAATCTCGATTGATTATAGTTAATATAATGCAAATAGAATAGTTCAAATTTTGGTTCTAAACTTTTTATAATCCTAAATATTTAACGTTATGTTGCTGTCTCGTTAAAACACACAATAACAATAATTTTCAGTGGGATACTATTATGGCAATATTGGTAACAGGTGGTGCAGGATATATCGGGAGTCACATGGTTTGGGAACTTTTAGACCATGGCGAAGATGTTGTGGTTGTTGATAATTTAACAACAGGATTTGATTGGGCCGTAGCAGATAGAGCCAAACTTATTGTTGGCAATGTCGGTGATAAGATTTTAATGCGCAAAGTTTTTGAAGAAAACGATATTGAAGCTGTGATTCACTTCGCTGGATCGGTGGTTGTGCCCGAATCTGTCGAAAACCCATTGAAATATTATGATAATAACACCGCAGTAACTAGAAACCTTCTTGAAATTGTCACTGAATTTGGGATTGATAAGTTTATTTTCTCTTCTACTGCTGCTGTATATGGTGAACCCAATGCAAGTGGTCCAATTAGAGAAGATGCGATTTTAAATCCGCTTTCACCATATGGTTCTTCTAAATTAATGTCAGAAATGATGCTGCGCGATGTAGCTAATTCTTCTAACCTTAGATACGTGATGTTGCGTTATTTTAATGTTGCTGGATGTGACCCATTGCAACGTACAGGGCAATCTACAGTAGGTGCGACACATTTAATTAAGCTTGCCTGCGAGGCGGCTTTAGGTAAACGCGCATCGTTAAGCGTATATGGTACTGATTATGATACAGTAGATGGTAGCGGTGTTCGTGATTTTATTCATGTAAGTGATTTGGTTTCTGCGCATTATGCGGCAGTTCAGTTTTTACGTGATGGTGGCTTAAAGTTTACAGCCAATTGCGGTTACTCAAAAGGGTATTCAGTACTGCAAGTTATAGAGGCTGTTAAGCGCATAAGTGGGAATGAATTTCCAGTTGTGCATGAGGGCCGCAGGCTAGGTGATATACCTTCATTAATTGCAAACTGTCATCGTATGAATTCGCGTCTTGGGTGGCTGCCGAAATATGATGATTTAGATACGATAATACGTACCGCTCTTGAGTGGGAAACTATTTCTATCCAGAAGAAAAAATACGCTTAATAATTTAAATAGGATGTGTGGGTTTTAGTGCCGATAGATTTTGTTCACCGTAAATGGCTTTACTTGGGTGCTGTTTATGGTGAACAAAATTTTAACGCAATCGTTGTTACACTGCGAATCAAATTACAATTGATTTTGGGGTGCCATGCGCGTGTTTATAAAATTCAAAAAATTATGTTTACTTTCATTTGGAGCCGTACTTGCTGCGAATGTTATTATTGGCCCAAATGAGGCCTATGCCGATGCTGGTTTTAGAAAATGGATTAATTCATTTCAATCAGTTGCGGCAAAACATGGTATTAAGCGTTCGACTTATAATGCGGTATTTAAAAACATCAGAGATATCGATCCTGAAGTTTTAAAAAAAGCCCGCTATCAGCCTGAATTTGTTTCTAAAGTTTGGGATTATCTTGATAGCCGTGTCACCAGTTGGACGATTGAAACAGGTCAGGAAAAACGCATTGAGTTAAAAAGCTGGCTCGATCTTATTGAAAGTAAATACGGTGTCGACCGCGATATCCTTCTTGCAATTTGGTCAATGGAATCTGCTTATGGAAAATATTTTGAGCGCGAAGGTTCAACGCATCACTTAGGTCAAGCTTTGGCTACTTTAGCCTATAAGGGCAGAAATAAGCGTCATAGAAAAATGGGTCGTCAGCAATTAATTCAAGCATTGAAAATTGTTCAACGCGGAGATGTAACTGCTAGTGGCCTTCGTGGTTCGTGGGCTGGCGCAATGGGGCACACGCAATTTATTCCCACTTCATATCACACTTGGGCTGTTGATATTGATGGCGATGGCAAACGTAACGTTTGGACTTCTGTTCCTGATGCTTTGGCTTCATCGGCGAATTTATTGATGAAAAATGGTTGGCAAACAGGCCAAACTTGGGGGTATGAAGTTAAATTGCCAAGAGGCTTTAATTATAAACTTGCCAACAAAAATGGTTATAAAATTGCTGATTTTAAAAAAATTGGTGTTAGACGTGCAAATGGTAAGCCGTTTCCGCGTAATAGCGATAAAGCAGTTTTGAAATTATTGGGCGGAAAATCTGGCCCAGCCTTTTTGATGCTTAAGAATTTTTATGTGTTGAAGCGTTATAACAACGCTAATAAATATGCGCTGGGTGTTGGTCACTTAGCTGATAGAATTCAAGGCGGTGGCCCATTTGTTCAAAAATGGCCGCGTGGCTATAAATCACTGAGCGAGATAGAGCGCAAAGAAGTTCAGATAAAATTGGCAAAGCTTGGCTTTTATGATGGGGATATTGACGGAAATATTGGCTCTGGATCAAGAAAAGCAATTAAAAATTGGCAAATAAAATTGGGGCATAAGCCAGACGGGTTTCCTTCTCGTGATGTTTTAGATAAATTGCGCAAGCGCTGATACATGTAGAAAAATATTATTTCATTGGCTACAATCCATTTTTATTATAAAGAGAGTTGGTCCAATAATTTTGGTTGGTCAGCTGGGGTTAATAAAATAAATGTTTCGCAAATTTGCCATAATTATTACTCTTTTTGCGGTAATTGGAATTGTCGTCCCAGAGGTTACGCCTTTGGGAGCCAGCACAGCCTATGCACAAGCTAAAACCAAGAAAAAGCGTAAGAACCTTTTGCAGCTTCTATTTGGTGGCTCGCTGCGCAAAAAACGCAAAAAATACGCTACTAAAAAGTTTTCTTCAAAGCGTGTTAAAGTAAGTAAAAAACGTAAAATTCGTAAAACTCGAAAAACGCGTAAAGTTAGAACTACTCGTAAAGCTAGAACCACTCGTAAAGCAAGAACTACTCATAAAACAGGGAAAACGATTAAGTCTGTTAAAAAGAGAATTTCAAGAAAAGCAATTGTTACTGCTGGTACAAGTGCAAAGAAAATCATTAAAAAAAATACAGATGCCGCAAAGGTAATTGTGGTTGGCGACTTTATGGCCAACGGTATGTCGTATGGTTTAAGTCAGGTTTTTTCTCAAAATCCTGCTATTGAATTTTTAGACAAGACGCGAGGTTTGTCGGGCATTGTTCGTGATGATGTTGCCCACTGGCCGAATAAAATATCTGAACTTATTGATAAGAACAAACCAGTTTTGGTTATCATGCAATTGGGTATGAATGACCGCCAGAGTATGCGGTTGAAAACGGGTCAACTTAATAAATTAACACCTGAATGGAAGAAAAACTATGAGGCGCGGATTGATGCATTTATTAAAAATGTGAGATCAAAACGGATACCGCTTGTGTGGGTTGGTTTGCCGCCTGTTTCTAAGAATAGCATGAATAGAGACTATTTGGCGTTCAATGAAATCTATCAAAATAAGGTAGAAGCATTAGGGGGGACTTATGTTGATATTTGGGATGGATTTACAAATATTGATGGGCGCTACATTCGAAGAGGCCCAAATATTGATGGTCGAATAGTTAAACTTCGTGCCAGCGATGGCATTAACATGACCAGAAGTGGTCAAATTAAAATGGCTTTTTATGCTGAAAAATCGGTTAGAAGATTAACGGGTATTGGGCGTGAAAGCTTATTTTCTTCTGTTACAACACTTTCAAACGACAGCAGACAATTTTCTGCGACTTATGACCCAATCTCATCAGGCAAAACAGTTGTGATTGCGCTTGGTGGTCCTGCCGCTGATGGCGGTTCAGTTTTAGAGGGGGCGGAGGGTTTTTTTACTGCTTCTGATGCGCAAAAGAGTTCGAGTTTTGAATTGGTGTCGCGTGGCAAATCGAGTGAGGCAAGTCATGGGCGTATAGATTCTGGCTGGGGGCGTGCTTCATTTGATATTGGTACGACAGAAACGCCTGAACCTGTTTTAGCTAATATTCGCGGCTTAAACTTTGCATCTTATCTAGATGATCCACTGCAAACACCCGTTAATTTAAATGATCTTAATGGGGGTGAAAATAGTACTGGTGATCTGCTTATAGACGGCGTGCCATTCGTCGTTGCGCCTTCTGCTACAACGCCTAGTGGGCAAAATGTTAAAAATCGAGTCGTAAAACACGCAACTGTTAAAAAGAAAAAAGCTAGAGTTGTTAAAAAGATAGTCGTCAAGAAACGTGCTAAATTTAACTGGGCTGAATTTTGGAAAAATAGAAGAGAGCAACGACGCAAGAATTTAAAAAAGAATCAAGGCTAATCTGAATTTTTGCGAGTAATAATTTTGGATTTAAAAAACCATCTCAATTTAATGAGATGGGTTTGTTATTGTCTTTTTTAAGAAGAACTTAGCTAGGACCACCTTAACGTGCCCAGCCTTAACGTGGGCCAGCCTTAACGTGGTAAGTCTGTTTTGCCCATTAGGTCTAAGTCAATTGCACGCGCGGCTTGGCGGCCTTCACGAATTGCCCAAACAACCAATGACTGGCCTCTGCGCACATCCCCAGCTGTATAAACTTTGTCGACGCTGGTTTTATAACCTTTATCATCGGCGCTCATAGAACGGCCACCACGCTTGTCAGTGTCCATATCTGTGCCAAGTTCTTTTACGAATGTTTCTTCTAGCGGGCCAGAAAATCCAATCGCAATAAAAGCTAGATCTGCTTTGATGATAAATTCAGTACCTGCAATAGGCTTGCGCTTTTCATCAACACGGGCACATCTAACACCAATAAGTTTGCCGTCTTTGCCAACAAATTCTAATGTTGCGGCAGCAAACTCTCTTGAAGCACCTTCTGCTTGTGAAGAAGATGTGCGCATTTTTGTAGCCCAATATGGCCATACAGTTAGTTTGTCTTCTTTTTCTGGCGGCTGAGGACGAATGTCCATTTGCGTTACATCAACAGCGCCTTGACGGAATGATGTTCCAACACAATCAGATGCGGTATCGCCGCCGCCCACAACAACAATGCGTTTGCCGCCAGCGAAAATTTCTTCGCTAGGCCAACCAGCATTTTCAATTGCTTCTTTACCCACACGGCGGTTTTGCTGAACCAAGAATGGCATGGCATCATATACACCAGATAAATCACCGCCAGGAATGCCAGCCGCACGAGGCTTTTCTGCACCAACGGCTAACAGTACTGCGTCAAATTCAGCAACTAAATCTTTGGCTTTTTTCTCAACGCCAATGTTTACACCATAATGGAATGTAACGCCTTCGGCTTCCATTTGCTCGATACGGCGATCAATGTGATGTTTTTCCATTTTAAAATCTGGAATGCCATAGCGCATTAATCCGCCAGCACGTGTCTCGCGTTCAAAGACATGAACGTCGTGACCAACTCTTGCGAGCTGTTGAGCCGCCGCCATACCAGCAGGACCAGAACCAACAATCGCTACGCGCTTGCCTGTTTTAGTAGTCGATGGCATTGGTACAATATAACCTTGCTCAAACCCTTTGTCGGCAATTGCTTGCTCAACAGTTTTGATGGCAACTGGACTGTTTTCCAAGTTAAGCGTGCAGGCCTCTTCACAAGGTGCAGGACAAATGCGGCCCGTAAATTCTGGAAAGTTATTTGTCGAATGAAGATTGTCAGAAGCTTCTTGCCAATCATCGTTATAAATAAGGTCATTCCAATCTGGAATTTGGTTATGCACTGGGCAACCTGTATCGCCATGGCAATACGGAATGCCGCAATCCATACAACGTGCGGCTTGTCTTCCAACTTCTGCATCAGAAATTGGAATTGTAAACTCGCGAGAGTGTCTAATACGATCAGACGCTGGCTGATACTTTGCTGTTGAGCGATCTATCTCAAGAAAACCTGTAACTTTACCCATGTCTATTACTCCGCTGCTACGCTACCAAAGCGTAGTTCTTCCATTTCTTTCAATGCACGGCGGTATTCAACCGGCATTACTTTTACAAATTTAGGCCTGTAGGTTTCCCACTGTTCCAATATGTCTTTCGCTCTTGTTGAGCCTGTGAAATGCATATGATTTGAAATCAGTTGATATAGGCGTTCTTCATCGTGCTTGTTTAAGCCCGAGGATACATCTACACGGCCTTTGTGATCTAAATCACCACCACCATGGTGTAGCTTTTCAAGCAAATCGTCTTCTTCTGGAACAGGTTCCAAATCGACCATCGCCATGTTGCAACGTGATGCAAAGTCACCTTTTTCATCAAGCACATAAGCGATGCCGCCAGACATACCCGCTGCAAAGTTGCGGCCTGTTTCTCCGATAACTACCACAACGCCGCCAGTCATATATTCACAACCGTGGTCGCCCACGCCTTCCACAACTGCAATCGCACCAGAGTTACGGACCGCAAAACGTTCACCTGCAAAACCTCTAAAATAAGCTTCGCCAGCAATAGCACCATACATAACGGTGTTGCCCACGATGATGGATTCTTCTGGAATAATTTTTGTGTTTTCAGGTGGCCTTATAACAATACGACCGCCAGACAAACCTTTGCCAACATAGTCGTTGCCATCGCCTTGAAGGTCGAACGAAATGCCTTTTGCTAGGAAGGCCGCAAAACTTTGGCCTGCCGTTCCTGTAAAGGACACAGCGATTGAATCTTCTGCTAAACCCTCATGGCCGTATTTTTCGGCGAGCTTACCAGAAAGCATTGCGCCTACTGAGCGATCCACATTTGTTATTTTCATATCAAATTGAACAGACGTGCCGTTTTCTAATGCAGGCTTTGCTTTTTCAATCAGCTTGCGATCAAGCACATCTGAAATCGGGTGCTCTTGGCGCTGTGTCCAGTGGTAATCTTTTTTCTCAGCTTCTGGTTTGAAAAATACGCGAGAGAAATCTAGGCCGTGCATTTTCCAATGGTCAACCATGTCTCGTTTTTCAAGCAATTGGCTTTCACCAACGAGCTCGTCAAATTTTGTGTAACCCATATCTGCCATAAGCTGGCGAACTTCTTCTGCAACATAAAAGAAGTAGTTGATAACGTGTTCTGGCGTTCCGTTAAAGCGTTTGCGCAATACTGGATCTTGCGTTGCAACGCCTACAGGGCAAGTATTAAGGTGACACTTGCGCATCATAATACAACCAGCAGCGATTAGCGGTGCTGTAGAAAAAGCAAAGTCGTCTGCTCCCAGCAATGCGCCAATTACAACATCGCGGCCTGTTTTCAATCCGCCATCTACTTGCAAACAAATGCGAGAACGAAGGCCGTTTAGGACCAGCGTTTGGTGCGTTTCTGCCAAACCCATTTCCCATGGGCTGCCGGCGTGTTTGAGTGATGTCAGCGGAGAAGCGCCTGTACCACCATCAAACCCTGAAACAGTAATGTGGTCGGCACGTGCTTTTGCAACACCTGCAGCGATCGTACCAACACCCACTTCGGACACAAGCTTAACAGAAATGTCAGCTTTTTCGTTTACGTTTTTAAGGTCGTAAATCAGCTGAGCCAAATCTTCGATTGAATAAATATCGTGGTGTGGTGGTGGCGAAATTAAGCCAACACCTGGTGTAGAGTGACGGGTTTTTGCAATGTTTGCATTTACCTTGTGCCCAGGTAGTTGTCCGCCTTCACCAGGTTTTGCACCTTGGGCTACTTTAATTTGCAGCATGTCAGCGTTTACCAAATATTCGGCAGTCACACCAAATCGACCCGATGCAATTTGTTTAATTGCAGAGCGTTCTGGGTTCGGGCTACCGTCTGGAAGGGGGTAGAAACGATCTGGTTCCTCGCCGCCTTCACCTGTGTTTGATTTGCCACCAATTTTGTTCATAGCTCTGGCAAGCGTTGTGTGTGCTTCGCGAGAGATTGAACCAAATGACATTGCACCAGTAGAAAAGCGTTTTACAATTTCGCTAATTGGTTCAACGTCTTTAATATCAACTGGTTTCTTCTCAGGCTTGATTTTAAATAGACCACGAATTGTAGCCATTTCTTCTGATGCATTGTTAACCTGATCGGCGAAATCTTTATACTTTTCAAAAGAATCTGTGCGAACAGCATGTTGCAACGTTGCAATGTTGTCTGGTGTCCATGCATGGGTTTCACCGCGTTTGCGGTACATATATTCGCCGCCAACGTCTAATGAAGATTGCAATACATGCACACCGCCAAATGCGTCATGATGACGACGCACAGTTTCTTCTGCAATTTCTTCAAGGCCTACGCCTTCAATTGTAGTTGCTGTTCCAAAGAAAAATTTATCTACGAATTCTGTTTTTAGGCCAATGGCATCAAAAATTTGAGCGCCACAATAAGATTGATAAGTAGATATGCCCATTTTAGACATGACTTTTAGAAGACCTTTATCGATCGCTTTAATGTAGCGTTCAACAACTTCGTATTTATCAACTTCAGGAGGGAAATCTCCATTTTGGTGCATTGTACGCAATGTTTCAAATGCACAATAAGGATTGATAGCTTCGGCACCAAAGCCAGCAAGACAAGCAAAGTGATGTACTTCGCGCGGCTCACCAGTTTCAACCACTAGCCCTACAGACGTACGCAGACCTTTGCGGATCAGGTGATGATGCACAGCAGCCGTTGCCAATAGAGCAGGGATTGCAATACGGTCTGGGCCAATTTGACGGTCTGAAAGAATGATTATGTTAAAATCATTTTTGACAGCTTTTTCGGCGCGACGACAGATTTTCTCAATCGCGGCTTCCATGCCAGCTGAGCCTTCGTCTACCGCATAGGTAACGTCGATGGTTTTTGTATCAAACAAATCGTCTGAATGACCAATTGAACGAATTTTCTCAAGGTCTGCATTTGTCAAAATTGGTTGACGTACTTCTAAGCGTTTAACTTTTGAAGTTCCAACATGGTCTAAGATATTTGGGCGTGGGCCAATGAAGGACACAAGGCTCATCACCAATTCTTCACGAATTGGATCGATTGGTGGGTTGGTAACCTGTGCAAAAAGCTGCTTGAAATAAGTGTACAGCATTTTCGACTTATCAGACATCGCAGAAATTGGCGTATCCGTACCCATTGAACCAAGGGCTTCTTGGCCAGTGGTTGCCATAGGCGACATCAAAATTTTCAAGTCTTCTTGCGTATAGCCAAATGCTTGCTGGCGATCGAGAAGAGAAACGTCTTTTCTCATTTCGCGTGGCTCAACCTTGTCTAGGTCTTCAAGAATCATCTGCGTATTGCCAAGCCATTTTTTATATGGATGCATTGCAGAAATATCAGCTTTGATTTCTTCGTCAGAAATGATGGCACCTTTTTCAAGGTCGATCAGCAACATTTTGCCGGGTTGTAGTCGCCATTTTTTTACGATGATGCTTTCATCAACTGGCAATACACCAGCTTCTGAGGCCATTATTACACGGTCGTCATTTGTAACGATGTAACGCGCAGGGCGTAGGCCATTACGATCAAGCGTTGCACCAATTTGTTTGCCGTCGGTAAATGCTACTGCGGCTGGTCCGTCCCAAGGTTCCATCAGCGCTGCATGGTATTCGTAAAATGCTTGACGCTCTGGGTCCATTTGATTGTTGCCAGACCATGCTTCTGGAATAAGCATCATCATTGCATGGCTAAGTGAATATCCACCTAGATACAAAAACTCTAATGCATTATCAAAACAAGCGGTATCAGACTGACCTTCATAAGAAATAGGCCAAAGTTTTGTAATGTCGTCGTTAAACAACGGGGATGAAACAGAAGCTTGGCGTGCTGCCATCCAGTTGTTATTACCGCGCAATGTGTTGATCTCACCATTGTGGGCAACCATGCGGTATGGGTGTGCAAGTTTCCAAGAAGGAAATGTATTTGTTGAAAAACGTTGGTGCACAAGTGCTAGAGCAGATGTGAAGTCTTCGTTTTTTAAATCTTTGTAATACTCGCCTACCTGATACGCTAAGAACATGCCTTTATAAACGATAGTTTGTGATGACATGGAAACCATATAAAATCCGTTGTCACGACCATTTGTCTCTTCGTGAATGCGGTTAGATATTACTTTGCGCAATACATAAATATGGCGTTCAAAGTCGCCATCGTCTTTATATTTGTCAGGGCGATTGAAAAATATTTGTTTGTGAACTGGTTCAGACGCCATAATGTTAGGCGCTTTTGAAAGAGATGAATTGTCTACTGGCACATCTCTAACCGCAATTATGGAGTGGCCTTCAGCAATAGCGGCTTCTTCAATAATTTCCATGATGTGCGCACGCAGATCATCGTCTTGCGGCATAAAGCAATGTGAAACAGCGTAGTGACCTTTTTGTGGAAGGTCTACGTTTTGATATTTAAGTTCTTTTACGAAAAAATCGTGCGGAACTTGAATAAGAATACCTGCGCCATCACCCATGAGGGGATCTGCACCTACTGCACCACGGTGGGTTAGGTTTTCAAGCATAAACAATCCGTCTTTGATTATTTGATGCGAAGCCTTTCCCTTAATGTTTGCAACAAATCCAACGCCACACGCATCGTGCTCATTACGAGGATCATAAAGTCCTTGTTTTACAGGTAGGTCTTTGTTTGCCAAAGGCGTAGAATTATTCATCGCTATACTCGTATTGTTGGTTAGAGCAGACGCATTTTTAGGGTTTGAGATGCTGTGAATGTTAATCTTATTCATGTCGTATCCTTTTTGCGTTTGCTACTCGCGCAGCTTGGTAGGCTTTATTACTACTAAAGTTGCTTGACCTGTGGTAAGGTTTGCTTCTTTAGTGGGTGAATTCGAATTGGAATATGGGGCGTTTTTCAAATACACATTTTTTAAAAATGGGTAGTGGGCCTAAACCATAATCTTATTGCGAACTAAAACAGTTGCTAGAAACCTTAAAAATTGGTTAGCTAACTGTTGTGTGATATAGTTAGGACAGCAATACTGTCCTAATCTGTTAGTAAAATGCCAGAAAATTGTCTCTAGGGCAAGTGGAAACGGTCAAATAAGAAGAAAGATTAGAAAAATTCTAATATAGTTACTTTGCAAACAGGATATCCACAACTACTGTGACTGTATACTAAAGTTGTATATCAGCCAAAAAAGACTGTTTTTTGCAATTTTGACGTTAGTTTTGATTAAAATGGGTAGCTAACAACAACTATGAGACGATTAACTAAAAAAGTTCTGGTATATTTCTGTGTTTACTTGAATTTATTTTGTTTATTTAATTTATATTCATAGCTACTTAATATAGATCGAATAATTAATTGTTCGAATTTCTCGAGATTGGAGTCCAGTCTCAAGGTGGTTTTTCTGCACGACGACTTTCTGTCGCCCCCAGACCGTTGCACCGGTAGGTAAACCTTCTTAGAAAGTGATCTGGCTCTAATGGCCCTGTTCCACCTCGGTGGAACCGGGTTTTTATTTTCTCCAAGACTTTTATATTGTAGTAATATGCTGATACTTAATTTTATCGTCGAATGTAGGCTTGGAGTTGTGTTTTGTATTTTGCGAGTGACAATGCTGCTGGAGCGCATCAAAAAATTTCAGATAGCCTTTTAAAGCATAGTTCTGGTTTTGCTGGCTCTTATGGTGCCAGTGATCTGGATAAAAAGGTGGAAGCTAAGTTTTCCGAAATTTTTGAAACGGATGTTCATGTATTTTTTGTTTCAACAGGCACTGCTGCTAACGCTCTTGCCTTATCAGCTTCAGCAAAAGCTGGCGGTATTGCGATTTGTCATGAAGATGCGCATGTCATTGAAGACGAATGTGGCGCGCCAGAATTTTTTACAGGCGGTTGCAGATTAACGCCTGTTGCTGGGGACGGCGGTAAAATATCAATCAATACTTTATCTACAATTATGAGCGATTTAGCGCCTGAAAATGTTCATCATGGGCGGCTTATGGCAACTACTATTACCCAAGCAACTGAACTTGGCACTTTATATACGGTAGATGAAATCTCTGCTTTGGCTGACATTTGTCATCAACATAATGTGCCACTGCATATGGACGGTGCTAGATTTGCAAATGCAATTGCTTTTAGTAATGTAACCCCAGCCCAAATGACATGGCGCTCTGGGGTGGACTATGTTTCGTTTGGTGGCACAAAAAATGGATGTTGGTGTGCTGAAGCGTTAATATGCTTTGATAAAGAAAAGGCCCAAGAAATATCTTATATGCGCAAACGTGCAGGGCAGTTATTTTCTAAGAGCAGATTTGTTGCGGCTCAATTTGATGCATATTTTGAAGATGATCTTTGGCTCGACTTAGCAACGCATTCAAATTTAATGGCGCAAAAGCTATCTAATGGATTTGAAAATTCTAGTTTTGCTGATTTAGCCTATGTGCCTCAATCTAACGAGGTGTTTGTAGTTATGTCGCCTGCTAAGGCTTTGAAATTACGCGAAAATGGGGCTGTATTCTATGAGTGGCCTTTGCCTAGATCTCATTCCAGCGAGCTTTCAACATTAGTTTCCAGTGGAAAGCAATTATATCGTTTTGTCACCAGCTTTCAAACTACGCCAGAAGACATCAACAAATTGATTAATATTCTAAATGCAGATTAGGCGTTTTCGGCTTTTATTTCGTTAGGGCTGATTTCGTTAGGGATGGTCTCGTTAGGGGCTGTCTTGATCGCGTCGTTTGATTTTTCTTTTTTATCGCCGCCTGGCACAAAAGCATAAAATGCTGCTAAAAATTGTTCGCGGTAAATATCTCTCTCTTGTAGAATTTCGTGTTTTGCACCTGTGATTGTGAGTGTTTTTCCGGAACGTAATCTTCTGCCAAAGTGTTCTGCAACATTATTATCGACAACTTGTTCATTGCCTGCGCAAATTAGCAATGTTGGTACAGTTACTTTGGCTGCGAAATCTTGATCGTTCACTTCTTCAATGGCTCTAATAGCAGAAAACACCCAAGAGACACTTGGTCCACCTATTGTTAGGTTTGGAAATTTTTCAGCAAACTTTTTGATTTGCAAAAATTTTATTTTACTTGATGTCAGCTTGTTCTTTTCAAATATTCTGCTCGCTTGTGGGTTTGGCCCACCAGATACAAAAATTCTACCAAGTCCAATTACGTGGAGTGTTGCTGTGATGTATTTTACAATTGTTTGAGAAAAGGGCAGGCCAATTAATCCTAACATTGGCGAACCTAATACCATGCGTTGAATATGGGGACCTATTATTGGTGCCGCTAAAAGGGCGACTAAAGAACCTGTTGAATGGCCTAATATAAAATAGGGCGCGCGGCAGTCTGGGAGTGCAACATTTGAAAAAATTGTCTCGATGTCGGTTACATAATGGCTGAAATTATCGACAAAACCTAATTTTTTATTGGCAACTAACCGCGATGATCCACCTTGACCACGCCAATCAAAAGCTAAAACATCAAAACCTTTATCTAAAAGATCAATGATGGTTTCATAGTTTTTTTCAATATATTCGGTTCTTCCACCTAGTAAAAGAACAGTTCCTTTTGTTGGAGATTTTTTGTTTCTCCAAACAGCATGGCGTAGTTTTACCCCATCGTTTGTTTCGCACATGCCGATGATTGCATCTTTTGGCATCGGATTTTCGTCGATTTGAACAAGTTCCATTGTGTGCTTCGCTTGAGGTTGATTTGAAAAATACATTTTAAAGGGTTTTAGAGATTGAAGGCGTATTGCGCAACACTTTTCGCTTGAGTTTAAAGGAGAGAAAAACAATAAGAAGTTTACTTTCGCTCGCTGCACGTTTCGCAAAATATTGGGCAGTACTTGTAATTTGATTTTGCCCTTCCCACATAGTTATTGTGAATGCCGTTTAGTTTTGAGGGTTCACACAAACCGCTATCTTTGCCTATTTTGGAAAGATGGTTTTATAGACACGCTACACAGTCGCTTTAAGGAGGACTATAATTATGCGTCATATCGATTTTGCACCCCTACACCGTTCAACCGTTGGTTTTGATCGACTTTTTTCACTGCTAGATAACATTGCGCCACCAGAACAGGCCGCATCTTATCCACCCTATAATATAGAAAAAACGGGCGATAATGCCTTTAGAATTTCTATGGCGATTGCAGGCTTTAGTGAAGATGATCTTTCGATTGAATCTAAAGAAAATACGCTAACTGTTACAGGTGATAAGGGCGAAGAAGACAAGAATAACGAAGCTGATTTTTTGTTTAGAGGTATCGCAGGGCGAACCTTCGAGCGTCGTTTTCAACTCGCCGATCATGTAGAAGTTAAAAATGCCAATCTTGAAAATGGCCTTTTGCATATCGAATTGGTTCGGGAAATCCCTGATGCGATGAAGCCGCGGCAAATTGCGATTGGAAAATCTAAAGTTGCTAAAGTTAAGAAACTTGCTGCTTAGTTAAACAACGCCTCCCGTTTTAACTGAACACAAAAACAGGCGCTCTTTTAAAATAAAGGGCGCCTTTTGTATTTATGAGGCGGTATTTATACGGCTCTTTTATGCCACCACTTAGCTAACGCTTTATCGAGCGATAAAAAGCCTGGTCCTTTGAGGACAAGAACCATCAGGATAAAAACCCATAGTGTGCGTTGATCTAAAATGACTGATGCAGAATCTCGATCGAACCATGCGCCAATAGTAGATTCGTCTGCGCCATGAGCGGTGATATCAACGATGCTTTGTACGATGATAAATCCAATCATGCCAAGAGATGCAAGGCGGGTAAGCAATCCTATAACAATGAGCGTTGGTAAAATGAATTCAGAGTAAGTGCCGAAATAGACGATGCATTTTTGCAAGAAGGGCACATTGGCAATTTCAAAGTCGTATGCGACCATGCCTGCTTCAGACAGGATTTGTATGTAAGCACCAAATTGAACTTCGAAGAATCCTAAAAAGCCTTCCCCAACCTTAGTGTTAGCAGAATTGATGTAGTAAAAATAAATTACAGCAAGAAAGCTAAAACGCGCGGCTGTACTCAAAAACCATCCATTAGTCAGTGAAGCAAGCTTGTAAAAAAAGGCGCAGTGTAGGCCTTTAAGTAAAATTATAAGTGCCATTATATTTTCTCCATTTACTCTAAGTGTGCTTAAAGTTATTTTGTATTTGGGTTTTCGTATGCACCTTTGTGTCCAAGTTAGTATTGACCTTGGTTGAAGTGACTGCGCCAGTTTGTATTAATAATGAGATGGCTTGGCCTGCATCAAATTCATCACTCATTTTTAAAGATGTGCCAATCGCATTGCCCAATGTTTCTCCACGTAAAATTAAATCGAAGAAATTGGCATAGGTATTATTAAGCGCTGTTGTGAAGACACTTAGATGTGGACGGGTGATTAATAAATGTTGCGACATTTGCATGTCCACACCATTTTCTGGTTTTTCATTTCTAAAATCAAATAGGTCATTAACTGGGTATTTTGACTTTATCAAATGGCTGGCAGGGTGAGTGGTAAAGGTCAATTGCATGGTTTCTTCAGGCGAGAATTTTCTTAAAGTTTCAAGATTTAGCGGTTTTGCATCATGCGTATGATATGCCTTGAGCCATGCTTTTTCGGCCCTTGCCACATCAACTAAAAAAGGTGCGTTTTTTAAAGGTGGTAGATTTTCAATAAATTGAGGAAACTCACTGCCAAAAATTTGCATCATTGCTGATCGGGGTGGATGTTCGCTAACATAAAATCTTGCGATTTGTTGAAAGTTCTTTTCACCCATTATGTTGGCTATTGAAGGGTACGCAGCTTTTAAAGCTTCAATCAAACTGACAACCACATTGTTGCGATAGACCCCAAAACGTTTTGGGGCAGGGGTGCCGTCTTTTTCACCAACACCTTTTGGTGTTTCTAAATCTGGGTTTAGCAATGCGCTGGAAAATTGTGAAGTACGAATGATGTAGTTAGGTGCAGCCTCTTTAGAGTTGGTGATGTTTTTCGAATTTCTTATCATGGTTATCACTCACCCTAAGCCGTTGCTTTTTGTGAGTGATAGGCGCTCTTTGAGTCTGGGTAGCTGTTGATAAGAATTGCGTCTGCTTTTTTTGCTTCTAATTCTAATGTCGCCCAAGTTGGAACTTCATTATCCCATTCAATCAGGCTTGGAGTGGGTCCGGTTTTTGAAAGTGTTAGTTTATACAACGCCCAAACATCTTCACATACTTCACGATCATGCGCATCTATTAATAATTTCTCGCCATGGTCATCGCTGTCAGTTGC
The DNA here is from genome assembly GCA_002400845.2 of Hyphomicrobiales bacterium. Taxonomy (GTDB): domain Bacteria; phylum Pseudomonadota; class Alphaproteobacteria; order Rhizobiales; family Rhizobiaceae; genus Salaquimonas. Next base: position 2,364 of record NVRK02000022.1, on the reverse strand, counting down.
GTGGCCAGCAAGGTGAATTTCTTTGACTAAATGCAATGGGTAGGCATTTATATAATCTGCTGGTTTGTAGCCATGATTGGTTGCCGAAACGAACACATTATTAACATCGAATAACAATGCACAGCCAGAACGTTTTGCAATTTGTGCCATGAAATCAACTTCGCTCCAATGAGACTCTTTAAAGGTCACATAGGTAGAAGGATTTTCGATTAAAATTTGTCGTCCAATTACACTTTGTACTTGATCGATATGTTCAACGACTTTGGCCAGTGTTTCATCTGTATAGGGCAGCGGTAAAAGATCGTTATAAAAAATATCATGATGCGTTGACCAAGCTAAATGCTCAGAGACCATGCTTGGATTATAAATGTCTATCAAAGTTTTAAATCTGGCTAGATGTTCTGCATCAATATCGCCACTGCCACCAATAGACATGCCAACACCATGCAGGCTTATTGGATATTTCTCTCTAATTTTGGTCAGTTGAGCGTGGGGCATTCCGCCAGCACCCATATAGTTTTCCGCGTGTATTTCGAAAAAACCAATATCGGCACTGCTTTGTAGAATGTCATCTACATGTTCTGCTTTCAAGCCAACGCCGGCGCGGATTGGTAGATCTGTAGAATTAAATCGGGAAGTAGGCATTTGTGATGTTAGGATTGTAGCGTTCATGAGTTGCTCCCCGATCTGGTGATTTGAAATGGCATTAATTCTTATTTGGAATTATCCTTTTTTCATCATCTTTTCTGGAAGGTTTGTGTCTGAAGATTCAGCCATGCCCATGAAAGTTTTACCGTCCATTTTCATAACAACTTCGTCACATGATTTTGCATCAACAAATTTCCAAGCATTGCTTTGAAAATCAATTTTTGCTGTGCCAGCACATGTTGTGCCAGGTCCTGCTGCACAGTCGTTTGCGCCAGCTTTTGCAACACCGTAGCATTTAATTTTTGCTGCGTGCGCTGGTTGAACTGCTATGCTCATTGTTAGTGCTGCTGAAATTGCGCCTGCAACAATTGCTGCTGTAGCTACTGATTTATTTGACATGGGGGTTCTCCTAGTTGAAAATTTATTAGCCACATTTGGCTTGTCGAACGAGAACAGTTTCGCATTCGACATGTTCAAGATCGAACAAAGCCAGATAAATTGGAAATAAACTAAACTGGAGAATTACTCACATTTAGGTCAAGCAAATGTGAGCGAAGTTTGATGAGAGTGTAACTCTATGAATTTAAAAGAGTAATTGCCGCATCGAGTATTTTTTTATTTGCGGCGGCGAGAATTTGGCCGCCATTTGCAGCAGATTCACCTTGCCAATTAACCACAATTCCGCCTGCTTGCTCGACGATTGGTATTAAAGCTGAGATGTCATATGAGTTTAACCCTGCTTCAACCACCAAATCAATATGGCCTGATGCAAGCATTGCATATGCATAGCAATCGTAACCGTAGCGCGTTAATATTGTCGCGTCTTTTACTTTATTAAAAATTTCCAATTCATCTGGTTTAAATAAATCAGGATCGGTTGTCATTACGGTCGCATCTTTTAATGCGGTAATGCTTGAAGTTTTTAGGTCCGTTTTATTGCCGTTATGCAGAAGATATGAAACATCTTTTTCGCTGGTCGCTATGTATCGTTCGCCCGTAAAAGGCTGACACATAATGCCTGCGATTGGTTTGTCGTTTTTGCTCAAGCCAATAAGCGTTCCCCAACCAGGTAGGCCAGAGATGAATGCTCTTGTGCCATCAACTGGGTCAATTACCCAACAATATTGCGCGCCTAAATTTGTTGCTTCTTGCTCTTCGCCAAGCACGCCATGGTCTGTAAAATGTTTTGAGAGATATTCTCTTATTGCAAATTCGGCTTGTTTGTCTGCCATCGTTACTGGGTCAAATCCCTCATCTAATTTATTGGTAACATTTAGAGGCACTCTAAAGCGTGGCATGGTTTCTTTTGCTGCAATATCGGCAAGTATTAAAAGTGTTTGTTCAATAAGTTGTGGTGTCATGGATACTGTTTTCCAAATTGCAAAAGGGCGTTGTTATGAGGGGTGATTATTCAGCGGCAAGCGATGAGCCGTCGTTAAATATATACTCAGGAATGCTTACAAGGCGAGAGGTAAAGGTAGCAAGGTCGCTTTGCAAGTTAACAAAATTCGAAGAGTGCTTAAAGTGAACTTCATCCATGTATATGGCTCTGTTAATTTCTATCTGAATTGCGTGAAGTTGATTTTCGGGCCGTCCGTAATGTTCGGTTATAAAGCCGCCTGCATAAGGTTTGTTGATTGAAACACTATACCCTAGATCACGCAAAAAATCTGCAGCGGCATGGGTGAGTTCTTGTGAGCATGATGTGCCATATCT